>JBJTJS010000125.1:0-8171 GCA_046096085.1 bacterium | reverse complement strand
AACTAGCGCCGTGCCGTCACGCACTGCCGTGGGCCCCACGCACCCTTCAGGCCGCTGGCATCGACCGATGCCACCCGGTAGCAGTACCGGGCGCCAACCATGACCTGCCGGTGGCGGTAGAGGCGGCTGGCACCCATGTCGCGTTCCTGCCAGGCTCCTGAGTTCTTGCGGATCCGCAGCACGTAGGCGACGGCGCTCGGCGACGCGGACTCCGGCCACCGCACGACGATGACGCGGCCCGCCTTGGCGCGCACGGTGATGCGGTCCGGTGGCAGCGGACCCACGGGGTTGGACGAGGGCGTCACCGTGTTGCTGGGAGCCGACGCCGCGCTGGTGCCCACCGCGTTGGTGGCCTCCACGGTGAACTCGTAGGGAGTCCCGTTCGTGAGGAGGGTGATGGTGCACATCCGCGCGCCGTCGGTGGCGCACGAGCGCAGTCCCGGCCTCGAGGTGACGACGTACTCCGTGAGGGGCGACGAGCCCGGGTCCAACGGGGCGTCCCAGGTGATCGGCGCGGATCGATCACCCGCCGTCGCCTGCACGTTCACCGGTGGCGACGGCCGGCGGTCGACGAGTCGCTCGCGGGCGACGGCGAGCCGGTAGCCCGGCACGCCCGTCCACATCCACATCGCGCTGGGCAGGTTGCGTTCATCAACGGGGGCAACGTTGGCCGCCACTGCCGCCTCCCAGGCAGATGCGGACCGCCTCGGCGCGCTGACGCGCCGGGGGCCCGCCCCCGTCCAGAGACTCGAAGGGGCACCCCAGTCCGCCTGGTAGACATCGACTTGTCCCACGCCCCCTGCTGCCGTGCTCGCCAGAGCGAGGGTGACGCGCCCCGCATCGTCCTGCCCGAGGCTCATGCTGGGGAAGCCGAGCGTCGTGCCGGTGCCGACGGGCCGGAAGCGACTCCAGTGCCAGTCCTCGTCATCCGCGGCCCGCCACACGATCGACTCGATCGTGAACGACTTGGGCTCGACAGCGGAGGCCGAGGTCTGCTGCGTCCAGGTGACAACGTCGCCGAGCAAGGAACTGACGACCTCGATGTTGGCGGGGATGGCCGACGCTCCCAGGCCCACCTCCAGCCCGCGCACCACCGCCCCGAAGGCGAGGGTGTGCTGGACCCAGATCATGGTCCTGACGCCGCCCGTGGCGGAGTGCCAGGCGACCGAGACATGCTCGGGATCAGTCGCGGGCAGGCCCATCGACCAGTCCTCATCGGAGGCGACGGTGACAGACTCGCGCCACGCGCGGAAGCTATTGCCCCAGTCCTCCTCGGCGCCGTTGACGCGCTGACGACGCGTGGACAGCGTCAGAGCCAGCGCGCCGTCCGCGGGGGCCGCCACGGTGAACCCGATTGCCGCCGAGCCGTCCTGGGCCAGCTGCACCTGAGGCCGGGCCGGCCTGCCGACACGTCCGTCCGCCGCGTTGGCGTCCCACACCACCCGTGCCTGCGACCACGTCCCTGAGCTCCAGTCCCGGGACAGCACCTCCTCGGTGCCGCGGGCATTGCCCGTCCACGTGACGAGGAAGTGCGCCCTTCCCGTTGCTGGGTCCGCCGCTCCGTCGACGCGCGGCGTGCCGGAGCGGTCACCGGTCGCGGCGATGATCTCCGGTGCGGTGCCCGGGACCCACGACTTGACGACGTACGACGCCCCCGGTAGCCCCCTGGGGCCCGACGCGTGCGCGGCCGCCGCGAAGGCCGGTGCGGTGTCGGCCACCGCCCAGGTCATGAGGATCGACTCTCCGGCGACGGCGATGTCGGGCACGTCGGCCAGCGTCCCCGCGTCATCTGCCGGCACGGAGGCGAGAAGGTCCCACGCCACAGCCTCCGCTCCCAGGTCCTGCGCGTACACGTCGATCACGTCGCGCCCCGTCTCGAGGCGCCGCACCACTGCAGCCACCGCGACGTCGTCGTCGACATCCGTCGACGCCAGGGTGAGCCGCGCTCCGCGGGATGCCACCGTCGCGGCGGGCGCCCACTCGGTCTCCCCAGCGCGCGGGGCCGGAGCGGCGGCCGCCGCCGAGGGGCCGAGAAGGCCACCCGTGATGGCCAGGCATGTCAGGGCCACGAGGGATGAGCGTAGGGACATCATGCGCTAAGTATCACCGGGTCGCTCCCGGGACGCGCGTCCTTCGACGGAAGAGCCCTACCGGGCGGCGGTCTCGTCGTCCTCGTCGTCGTAGTACTTCGCGTAGGGGTCCACCGCGTACTGGTCCTCGACGGGCTCGTCGACCACCGTCTCCTCGGCGCCGTCGATCTCCTCGTGCGCCCCGCCCTGACCGCCGCCAGCGAGTTCCGCCTGCAGGCGGTCAAGATCAGTCTGCGGGCCCCCGTACTTGAGAGCTCGTGCCACCTTCGTCTGCTTCGCCTTAGCGCGACCGCGCCCCATGGCACGCTCCTACCTCGCGGGACCCTGCTCGGCCGACCGCTCAGGGGGTCGCCGACCGGAGAAGACTACCCCGGCCCCCCCTGGCCCGGCATCCCCAGGGGAAGCACCGCGCCGTTCAGCCTGCATCGGAGGTGGCTTTGCGCCACCCTGGCCCCATGCATCGACCCGCCGCCCTCGTGGCCGCCCTCACCGCCGCCGCGGGGCTCGCCCTCTCGGCAGCCCCGGCCTGGGCCATGACGGCTCCGGATGCGGGACCTCGGGCCACGGGCAGCCCGATCCAGCTCATGCCGAAGCCGGGCGTCGACCTCGCCGACCTGCCCCTCGGCGATGCCTACGTGTCCCTCACCGGACCCAGGGCGGGTTGGACCTGGTCGTGCATGGCGGGCAACCCGAATGCTCCCGGTGCCGCCAAGGACGGGCCCTGGATCCAGGGCGACACCTGGGACATCACGCGGAAGATTGCCGTGAGTGGAGCGGACGCGTGGCCCGGCGCGGCGTACTCCGTGGCGGCCTCCGGCTCCACGCGCACCATCAAGACCATGCGCGTGCCCATCGTCGGAACGACCGGGGACTTCCCCATCGAGTCCAGTGACCCGGCCTACGAGTATGACCGGAACCCCAACTCGATCAAGGCTGCGTCGAAGACGGTGACCCTGCCGAAGAATCCGGCGAAGGCCGCCGCGCCCTCCTGCCTTCCCATGGGCGCGATCGGCGTGGCCCGCAACGGCGTCATGCTCTACAACGCGCTGGACGCGCGGGGAGAGGACGCGCGCGCCCATGAGATGCAGGACTCCTGCGAGGGCCATCCCAACCCGAACGAGTACCACTACCACGCGGGCTCGGCCTGCGCGCTTCCCACGGACGGGGGCCCGAATTCCGCGGTCCTCTTCGGCTACGCCTTCGACGGCTTCGGCATCTACGTCGTCCGCGACGCGAACGGCGACATGCTCACCAACGACGACCTCGACGCCTGCCACGGCCGCACGGCGAAGGTGAAGTGGAACGGCAAGACGCAGAGGATCTACCACTACGTGGTCACGCAGGAGTACCCGTACCTGCTCGGGTGCTTCACGGGCGCTAACGGCGTGCCGCCCGCTCGATAGCCGGGGCGCTAGAACCTGCGGAACGCCTCAGCGCCTGCAGCGATGCGCTCCTGCGCCTCCTCGGCCGCGGCCTGTTCCGGGGTGATCCCCTCCGCCTCCGCGCGGCGCAGCACCCGCAGCGTCGTGTCGTAGACCTTCGCCACCCGCGCCCTCGCCCTGTCCATGTCGAAGCCGGGGATCTCCTCCGCGGCCTGCACGACGCCGCCGCAGTTCACCAGGTAGTCCGGGGCGTAGAGGATGCCGCGCTCGGCGAGGGCGTCGGCGACCTCCGGCTGGGCGAGCTGGTTGTTGGCGGCACCGCAGACGACGGTGGACTGCAGTCTCTCGGCGACGTCCATCGTGAGCGCGTGGCCGAGGGCGTTGGGCGAGTAGACGTCGAGTGGCATGTCGACCAGTGCGTCGGCGGACTCGACCACCGTCACCGGCACCCGATCTCTCACCGCCTGGAGCACCGCGTCCAGGGGGTCGGTGATGAACACCTCCGCGCCCTGCTCCTCGACGAGGTGCACGGCGAGCCGGCCGCCGACCTTGCCCGCTCCGGAGATGCCGACCCGACGCCCTGCCAGCGACGGCTCGCCCCAGGTCACCTCGGCCGTCGCGAGCATGGCCTGCACGATCCCGAACGCCGTGAGGATGCCGGTGTCGCCCGACCCGCCTTCCTCCGGCGATCTCCCGGTGGTCCACGGGTTGGTCTCGCGGATGACGTCGAGGTCGGCCACGGTCGTGCCGACGTCCCCCGCGGTGATGTAGCGGCCACCGAGGGTGGCGATGAAGCGACCCATCGCGAGGAAGAGCTCGCGCGACTTGTCCTTCGCGGGGTCGCCCCAGATCACCGCCTTGCCGCCGCCGTGCGGCAGCCCGGCGAGGGCGTTCTTGTAGCTCATCGCCTTCGACAGGCGCAACGCGTCGGCGGCCATCTCCTCGGCATTCGCGAAGGGTCGCATCCGGCATCCGCCCAGGGACGGCCCCAGGGCGGTGGAGTGGATCGCCACCATCGCGCGCAGGCCTGTCTCGGGGTCGTGCCCGAAGACGACCTGCTCATGGTCGTCGAACTCGCCGGCGTCGAAGGACACCGCCTCACCGTATCCGCCGACGTCGTGCGCCTGTCCGGGGTACCGTCGCTCATGGCCCGCTACCGCACCACCTTCAATCCGGCCACGGGGGAGCACATCCAGCACGTCGTCACCGGGCTCGAGAGCGACGGTGCGGTCGTGCGCTACCGCTGGACCTCCGACCCGGGCGGCGCCATCGTCGACCACACGCATCCGGGCTCGACGGAGATCTTCACGATCCTCGAGGGGACCTGCGACTTCACGGTCGGTGGCAAGCACATCACGCTCGGCCCCGGGGAGACCGGCATCGTGCCGCCCGGCGTCGTCCACTCGGAGAACAACAGGAGCGGAATGCTGGTCCGCGGCGTGGTGGAACTGCAGCCGGCGGCCAAGACCGCCGAGTTGCACGACACGTTGGCGGGGATCGGATCTGATCTTCCCCACGAGCCCAATGGCGCCCCGAAGTCCCTCCTGCAGCTGGGGGCGACGTTCTGGTACTTCCGCGACGACATCCGCGCGACAGCGCCCCCGGTGTGGCTGCAGAACCTCTTCCTGCCGATCCTGTCAGGCCTCGCGTCGATGCGCGGCGTCCTGCCCGAGCGGCCCGAATGGGACTCGCGCCTGCCGGACGACGCCGCGGATCCCGAGCCGCTGTTCGACGAGAGGGCGTACGCAGTGCAGTTGGCGAGCGCCGGCTACGGGTTCCCGATCAGCGATCCGACGCCACTGGATCGCCGGGTCGACCTCGCCTAGCCGCTGGTCGTGACGAGGCGGAACGCCTTGCCGCGGGCACCCTTCACGATCACGACTGGCGCGTCACCCCGGGCGAGCGGCAGGGTGGCCGAGAACTTCCCTCTCTTGCCCGTGAGCCGGACCACCTTGCCCACCGCTGTGCCGGACACGATGACTGCCTCGAGGATGGTGGTCTTGCGATCCGGGATCGTGGCGGTCACCACGAGCTTGCCGCGGGAGCGCGAAGTCGTGACGTCGAACCATGAGCTGGCGCTAATCAGCGAGGCCTCCACCTCCCCGGTACTGCCGCCGGAGGGGGTGATGGTGATGGTGCCGGCCTCACCCGAAACGGTGCCGCTGAGCGAGGCGCCGCCGGATCCCGTGAGGATCTGTCCCGCCGGGCCCACCGCGGTCACCGTCGTGCCCGCGGGTGCCAGAACGATGAGTTCGAAGTCTCCCTCCGGTTTGGCCAGCGTGATGGTCTGGCCGACCTGACCCCGTGCGGCGCCGGCAACCACTGCGCGAGCCACCGGAGGAGAGGCGGATGCGGACACGCCTCTGCGTGTCACTCCTGTGCCGACCAGCTTGGGGGCCTTGTCCGGGCCCAGCCCCAGGACGTCGGCCAGGGCGATGTTGTAGAAGGAGGGTTCCTCGGTCATGCCGACTCCGTTGAACGCCCACTTCGGGATGATGAGGTCCCCCCACAGCGAGATGTGCACAACCGGCAGCGGCGGCGCCAACGGCTTGCCGCCCCGCCCTCCGCCGTTCGAGGAGGGCACCACGACGGCTCCGTCGTTCGGGCCTTCCTGGTTGCCGTAGATGCCGCAGGCGAAGAATTTGATGGGATTTCCGGTGAGATGGGAGTAGTAGACACCCTTGACCGGTCGCGTCGTGGCGTTGAGGAACGGCCCGTTGAGGTACGCGGGCGTGAGTTGGATGGTCGGAACGTGGGACGTCCCCCGGGCGAACGCCGCTGCGATCTCGCTGAGACGGTAGTCGCCGCCTTGCTCGGTGACATACTGCGAAGCGACGTTCGCCAGGATGCCGGTCGCGCAGTCAGACCCCTGATGTGGAGTGCCGAACATGGTCAGCGTTCGCACGATCGGACGCCCGTCGGCCGTCGGGCCTCCCATGAGATTGCCCAGGTACCACCGTGAGATGAGTCCCCCCATGGAGTGCACGACGAGGTCGACATGCACGGAGCCTGTCGCCGTACGCGCCGCCTGAATTGCACGAGCGAGATATTGGGCGTTCTGCTGGATGGAGTTCCCTGACCTCGGATTGGTGTTCATGCCCGTGACCGCCTTGACGTACCAGGCATCTCCTCGGGTGGATGCCACGAAGCCGGGCCACGCATGCCAGGTGTCGGCGTCGGAGTTCCAGCCGTGCACGAGCAGGGCCGTGCGCGCTTGGACGAACACACTGAACTTTGCGCCGCCGTAGGGCGTCATGATGGCGATGTCCCTGCCCAATTCGGGCTTGGCGTCCTCCCAGGCCACGCCGTCGGAACGCCAAAGGAAAGTGACCTTCTTCTGGCCGCCAGCCATGAAGGTTTCGTTGAAGGGGTTCTGCTGCCCCTTCTCGGGCTCGAGTTTGCGCTTGTACTTGGAGTCCCACAGTTGGATCGGCGCGGTGATGTCCCTCTTCCACCGGTTCTCGATGAGCATTTCGATCTTGACGGTGTTGCCATCGACGACCTTTTCCGTGGGTCCAACCGCCTTGTAGTCTCCCGCCGGCGTCATCTGGAAGAGACGCACCTCATTGACGACGAGCGCGCGCTCGATCGAGGTGCGAGAGAGGCCGGTGCGTACGCTCGAGCAGGTGGACGCCTTGGAGTCGTTGGGCTCCCCTCCGTAGCTCGGGGTGACCCATGTGTAGATCCCGGACCCATGGGCCCCCTCCCACCATTCGCTTCCGTACAGGCACGAGGAGTCTGTCGCACCGAGGCTCCCCTCGGCCGTCCCCTTGTCCTGTTTGGCAATCTCGAGCGGGATGGTGAAGGCCCCCGAGGTCTGGCTGTCCCACCAGTAGTCGTGTATGAACAGTCCGGGGGCGAAAGGCACTCGTCCGTCATTCATGAGGCAGTCCAAGCCGGAGTCGTAGTAGGTGACGCCGAATACCGACCTGGAGACCCCCGGTTCGTAGTAGTTCCCGAAGCCCTCGCGAGGACGTGGCTCGATGAGGGAGCCCCCCTCCGGTGGGGTCCGGAACGACCGCGTGCACGTGCCGCCTGCCACGAGGAAGTTGCGCGGGGGGTCTCCCTCGCAGCCCCAGTTGGCGCCCTGGGTCGTGGCGGATCCGCTCATCCGTACGTCTGACGCAGGAATCTCTGACGTCGCGTTAGTGGCGCGCGGCACCTCTGGGTACCCAAGATCCACAAGACCCGTGACCTGCATGCTCTCGCTCACGGACAGTTGCCCGTCAGCGTATGGATTGCAGTTGTCGGGATCAGGTTCAGCCTCGCGTTGGCTCACGCCCTGCGTCAGCGTGACCTCGCGCTTGGTCTCCAGGATGCCGCCGGTGAGCAGCGGCGTGAGGCTGTAGGACGACGCCCGGGGCGTCTCCTCGGCGAATGGTGGGGCAGATGCCCCCGCTGCGCCGGCTCCAAGGGTCGCGACGAGACCCAGTGCGACACCCATGACCAGTGTCCTTGCCCTCATGTGGCACCCCCTCGATCCTCGTTAAGGTTGGGGCACCGCAGAGCCGGACGCAAGCGAAAGCGGAGGGTTCGGGCGCTACGCCGGCAGGAGAGCTCCGCCCTGCGCGGCGATGAACCCCCACAGCGACGCCATCGCGGGGCTCGGCTCCCGCGATGCCAGCCGCACCGCCCGCCACTGCCTCCGGATGGGCAGGCCCTCGACGTCGAGGACGGCGAGCCGTCCGTCTCCCAGCTC
>JBJTJS010000124.1:0-4805 GCA_046096085.1 bacterium | reverse complement strand
CCCTTCGCCCGTCACCCTAGGCGCGGGTGCCCAGCCCGGCAGGCAAACGCGGGCGCCCGCGAACAGCGCAGGACCGCGAGGCCCGCCGGGCGGGGCACCTCCGTGCGCACGGTCACCGCGTCCGGCACGAGCGCGAGTTCCTCCCGCGGATGCTCGCTCTCGGCGTCGCCGGAGACCTCGAGCGTCCACTCGTCCCCCGGCCAGAGGAGGGCCAAGGTGCCGTGGCTGGGTCGATAGGCGGCGGTGTAGATGGTCCCCCAGGTGCTCTCGGTCAGGGATCGGTGCAGCGGCGGCCGCAGGAAGGCGGCAAGGAGTTCGGCCTCATTGAGGCCGGGGTCGAGGGCCAGGACTGCGAGGGCGTCCTCGCGCTCGACGGTCCGGGAGTACTCGGCGTGGGCGGGCCATTCGGTGTCCCCCTGCCTGTTGCAGGTGGCCCAGTGCCACTCCTGCCGGGCAGGACGGTCCGGTGCGACGTGGACGATGCGGCGATCGCCCGCCGCGTCGACGATGGCGACGTTGTAGGACATGTGCACCGGGAGCCCGGCGAGCAATTGAGCGGCGTGATCGGTCGTCGCCGCCATGTGGAGCAGGTAGCGCACGACGAGGCCGATGCCGAAGCCCCTCCCCACAGCCCGTCGGCCGCCGAAGGCGATGGAGACGGCGAGCCCCGCGTCGTTCATCCCGTCCATAAGGCCCCAACCGCAGTCCGCCATGCCGAGGATCGTTCGTCCGGACCAGTGGGTGCGCAGTGCCAGGGTGTCCGATAGGACGGCCGGGTAGTCGTAGTTGCGGACGAGGAGCGGGTGCGGGGAGCCCAGCATCGCGATGGAGCACGCCGCGACGAGCGCGGGCGGGCACCAGTGGCTGAGGAAACGCGCCTTCAGGTCGTCGCCCCCCACGGCGGCCACGAGGTCGTCGTAGTCGGCGAGCAATTCCGGCATCCACCGGCGCAGCGCAGCGCGCGACTCGGCGTACGACGCCCTTGGCAACTCCCCCTCGTGGAGGAACCACCGGCGGTACGACGGCCATGCACGGTCGAATTGCTCGGCCATCACGGGGCCCGGCCGGCGTCCCGCGTCGACGCAGCGGAAGGGCAGCACCACCTCCGTGACACTCACGGGGAAGGGCTCGTCGCTCACCTCTCCTACCCTAAGGTAGGCGGGTGCGCGCGGACGAGTACGCCGAATACGACGCGCTCGGGCTCGCCGCACTCGTGAGGAATGGCGAGGTTTCCCCCGGTGAGCTCGTCGAAAGGGCGGTCGAGGCCCATTCCGTGGTCGGCGAAGCCGTCAACGCCGTGGTCGCCCTCCACCCGGATGCGGCCGAGCATGGCTCCGATCTGACCGGTCCCCTCGCGGGGGTGCCCTATCTCGTCAAGGACTCTTCCACGGCGCGGCGGGCCTGCCCTGCGGCAATGGCAGTCGGCTCTCCCCGGACTGGAAGGTGCCGCGCGCCTCCCCGATCGTCGACCGCGCGACCGGCGCGGGGCTGCGCGTCATCGGCCGGTCCACGACCAGCGAGTTCGGTGTCATGGGCACCACGGAGACGCTCGCCGAGGGCATCACGTCCTCGCCGTGGAGCGCATCGCACATGGCCGGGGGGTCCAGCGGGGGCGCTGCCGCGGCGGTCGGCGCGGGGATCGTCCCGGTCGCCCTTGCCAGCGATGGCGGCGGATCCATCCGCATCCCCGCCTCCGCCTGCGGCGTCGTCGGACTCAAGCCGAGCCGCGGGCGGGTGCCGTGGGGTCTTCGCAGCAAGGAGCCACTCCTCGGCTGGGCGGTGCAGTTCGCGGTGTCCCGAACCGTGCGCGACACCGCCGCCCTGCTCGATGCCCTGAGCGGCCCCACGCCCGGCGATGCCGAGGGCATGCCGAGGAACGACTCGTCCTTCCTCGCGGCGCTGTCGTCCCCCCCGGCTACTCCGCTGCGCATCGCGTGGTGGACCGAGCCGTGGTCGGGGCACGAGCCCGATCCCGAGGTCACGGCCGCCACGATGGAGACGGTGTCTCTGCTGGAGAGCCTGGGTCACCGGGTCGAGAGTGCGACGCCGCGCTTCGACTGGGACTCCTACCTCACCGCGATGACCGACGTGTGGACCAGCACCACGGCGCAGACCATCGACGCGTTCGCCCGGTCACTGGGTCGACCCGTCGATACCAGCACGCTCGAGGGCGCAACGCTGCAGATGGTCGAGCACGGCCGCGAGGTGACCGCACAGCAACTGCTGTCGGCGATCGACCTCGAGATGGGGCTCACCGTCGTCATGAACGCCTTCTTCGCCGAGTACGACGTACTCCTCACACCCACGCTGGCCGCCGTGCCCCCGCGAGTCGGGTTCTACGATCCGCTCGCTCCCACACCGCCCCGCGAGACGTTCGCGACCTGGTCGCGATGGGAGTGCTTCCTGCCGGTGTTCAACACCACCGGCCTGCCGGCCATCAGCCTCCCCCTGCACATGTCCGGCGAGGGCCTGCCCCTGGGCATGCAGTTCGTCGCCGGGATGGGGCGCGAGGAGACCCTGCTCCGCCTTGCCCGGCAGCTCGAGGAGGCGCTGCCCTGGAGCGAGCGGCGGCCTCCGAAGTACCCGGCGTGAGCCGCACCGCGGCTAGGATTCAGCCGCGCAAAGAGGAGGTCGAGTGAGTTCCCTGTTCCTGATGACGACCGTCCTCCTCGGCTGCGTGGGTGCGGGCCTCCTCATCGGGATCCTTGTCGTCCGGTTGGGCCACCGCCACGACCCGCTCGATGACACCGGCTTCGTTGCCGACGGCCTCAGCGCCACCCTGGGAACGGTGGGCGGCCTGCTCGCCTTCATCCTCGGCTTCCTCGTCGTCTTCACCCTCGACACCTACACCGCCGCTCAGGACGTGGCATCGCAGGAGGCCAGCGCCTACTCGGCCGCCTTCGCGGCCGCAATTCTCCTGCCCCCCGAGCAGGGCGAGCCCATCAGGCGCGATCTCGCCTGCCTCATCGACGCCGTGCGCACGCAGGGCTGGGTCTACGCCGAGGGCGACCGGCCCACGGCCGATGATGCCAGCGAGGCGTGGTGGGTGGAGACCCGCAGTGAACTGGCCCTGCTCCCCGAGGCTGGCGCCCTGCAGGAGTACGCGGCGGAGACTGTGTTCAGTTCCCTGGCGGAGGCGCGCTCCCTGGGCGAGCAGCGTCTGCTCATGAACGGTAGTTCCGTACCCGGAATCATCTGGATCATCATCTGGCTGTCCATCACGGCACTGATCGCGCTGACCTACGTCTCCCTGCGCAACAACACCTTCATTCTGCTGACATCGGTCGCCACCCTCACCGTCGTCATCGGCGTCGTGCTGTGGGCTCTCGTCACCTTCGCCAACCCGTTCTCCACGGCCGACGGCACTGCCGTCGAAGCCGAGGATCTCGCCGCCACCCTCGTCCGGCTGCAGGACACCTACCCCACACCGGCCAATGTCTGGGAGACCTGCCCTGATCCCGGTGCGGCCCCGTCACCGCAGTAGCGGACGCGTTCGGAAGGCGACCCCGAGGCGAGAGCGTCAGGCCGGAGGCGCGAGCAGGCGCACGGTCGCCCAGTCGGCGCCCCGTGCCTTGACGCGGACCTGCACCCACTCCCCCGCGACCGATCTCGGCAGGCGGGCCTGGCGACGCCCGTCGAGGACCGCGGCCTTGATCCACGGGTCGGCGGCGTCGATGCGGTACTGCACCCGGTAGGCACCGGGCTTGCGGTAGGCGGGCGCCTTCCACGCGAGCGTGGGCTTGCCGCGATGGGAGTCGACGAAGCGGATGTTGCGCGGCAGCGCCGACGCCTTGGCCTTCGCCGGGAGCGCGAACGACGCGACCTGCCAGGGGGTAGCCGGATTGGCGAGGTCGCCCTCCCCGAAGGCCGCAAAGGCCACGCCGTCATGGACGGTGAGCGCCTGCGTTCCCGCGTTGGCGGACGGAGTGCCCAGCGCGATCACGGGATCACCCATGCGGGCCACTACCCACCGGTCGCCCCCCGGCTGGTTGCCGAGTGCGGCATACACCGCGCCGTCGCGGTCATCGCGCGCGAGTGCGGCGCCCACCGTCATGCCGTTGGCCGGCTGCGCGGTCCAGGACCGCCCGTCCCAGGTGGCATAGCCGGTGAGGGTCGAGCCGATCTTCAACTGGCCGGCCGCGTGCACGGTCCCGGCGTCATCGACGAACATGTCCAGGACGCCCATGCACGGGTTGTAGCCGGGGCAGGTGTAGTCGAGGAAGTTGCCCCCCGACAGTGACGACCAGGTGCCGTTCTTCAGCGCCCAGGCGTAGCCCGAGGCGTTGTTGAGCACCCCGAAGGCGCCCACGTAGAGGGTGCCGTCGGGCCCGAAGGCGAGGGCCGTGGCAGCCACGACCACATTCAAAGGTCCGGGAAGGGCGCTCCAGCCCTTGCCGTCGTACATCGCCAGGCTGCCGGCCTCCGCGCCTCCGAAACTGCGGAAGACGCCGCCGACGATCAACCGTCCCTTGGCATCCACCGCCATGCTGAACAGATCCGAGCCCATGGGGTCTAGCGGCCCCGAGGCAACCCCGAGGTCCTTCCAGCCACCGCCCTGCCACTGCGCGGCGAACGCCACCTCCTGCTGGCCCTGTCGCATCTGACCGCCGGCATAGAGCGTTCCGTCGGGTGCGACCGCGAGCCTCTTGACGTTGCGACCGGGCTCTGGCGACAGGACCTCCCATGTCGCGGCAGCCTCGTCCCAGGCCGCCAGCCCGAACGCGCCCCCGGCGTAGAGGGTGCCGCGATAGCGGACCAGGTCGTTCACGGTGCCCGGGAGCGCGGAGCCGACGTTCTGCCATCCC
>JBJTJS010000123.1:0-2640 GCA_046096085.1 bacterium | reverse complement strand
CACGTGGTCGGCGGCGAACAGCAGCGGGTCGGCCGCAGCGAGTTCGCGCATGCGGCCCTGGTCGGACCAGCGGGCATCGAACGCGAGGGTGTCCTCGAAGGGGATGTGTGTCATGGGCGCACGGTGGCCCGCGCTGCCTGTGGACTGCCAGTTGCGATCCACAGGCCGAGTGTGGGAAGGCGCCGTACCGGCTGATGCTCAGTTGATGAGCGACGTGGCGGTGTCAGTCGGTGCCGATAGCGTTGCCCCTGGATCACGACACCGGCGTCAAGTCCTCAGCTTGCCGGTACCAACCGAGTCGCAACGGTGGTCCTGAGGGGCGATCCGCCCGGCATCTCGCCGGGACAGCGAGAGGAGACGACACCCACCCGCGCCGACGGGCCGCGCACGCGCAACACGGCCATGCCGTGCTGCACGAGGGGCGACCGTCGCGCGAACGAGAGGAGACGCATGGACGACAACGGCACGACCTGGCCCTACCCCGAGGAGGTCTACGAGCGGTACCAGCGGGCAGCCGCCTGCGGCCTGATCCGGCGCTTCGGCCCCTCGCCCGAAGAAGCCGCCGGCTTCCCCGCTTGGAAGCACCTGCTCATGCGCGTGCTCACGGTCCGCCAGCGGTGGCGGTTGTCGGCGCTCGCGTCGTACATCCGCGATTTCGACCGCCTCTAGCCACGCCCACCCTCCACGCTCCCCCGCCCCGCGCGGGGGAGCGGGAAAGGACCCGCATGAACGACGACGATGCGCCGGCACTGCCCCGCCAGCCTGGCTTCGCCCTGGAGTACGACTACCTGCGTGCCGGGGCGCACCGCGAGCTCGTCGCCACCTGCCCGCGCTGCCGGGCTCGCCAGTGCACCGGCCTGCGACTCGGCGACCCGGTGCCCGAGGAGGTCATCGCGCGCGTCAAGGACAGGCTGCTGCGCTACCACTCCTGCGGCGCCGGCGACTTCGCGGCCCTGGAGCGGATGGCCGGCATCGAGGCCGTGATGGACGCGTTCGGCTTCCCCGACGAGCTCCGGCCACCTCGTCCTCGTCGTGCGCCGGGACAGCGCCGGCGGGGATTCCCGCGCGAGTGAGGGCGAGGTCGGGTAGGCGTGACTGTCAGACCGGTGCGCCAGAGTGCCCCCTATCGAAGGGAGACCCCATGCACTTCACCGTCAGCTTCGCTAGCCCCTACCAGGAGAACCTCTCCTACGGGCTCGGCTTCATGCCCTGTCCCGTCTGGATGCGGCAGGGCTCGAGTCGAGGGGAGACGGACCTGTTTCTCACGGTCCCCGATCCCACCAGGCCGGACTATCGGCTCGGCCACGTCGCCGCCCTGTTCGCGACCGAGCCCGGCCTGCGGGAGTCGGCGATGGCGGCTCGGCACGCGGTCGTCATCGCGTGGACGACCGGGCATGGCACGGAGCATGACCTCGCCATGCTGTTGGAGGATCTCGAGAAGGAGGGCTTCACCACCGACCTCTTCCGGGTGGACAGCGCGCGTATGGTCGAGGCCTGACGGGAGGGCGCTTGAGATGGGGAGGACGAGGATGGGGCTTCGTGCGTGGCTTGTGGTGGCGCTCGCCGGTGTGGCGCTCGTCGGCGGGGCGGCGCTTCCGGCCTCCGCCGCCGGCGTCTACACCACGACGGTCGAGCACCACGCACCCGCGGTGCAGTACTTCGGGGAGTTCACCTACGACACCGTGAAGGTGACCGGGCCCGACGCGGCGATGGCCAAGGACCTGCAGCGCAAGATCCGCCGGTACACCAGTCCGCCCAGCGACTACTACCGCTATCCGAGTGCGAAGACCCGCGAGTACCTCAAGAAGGCGCAGCCGGCGTACTTCGACGCGATCATCACGCTGACCGAGGGCTGCCACCGCCAGTACGTGTGCGTGTCCCAGGGCACGTCGTTCTCGAACCACCTCATCGCCGGGTCGATCACGAGCATCCAGGCCCGCGCCTGGTCGACGAAGACCGGCTCAAGGGCGAACCTCCGCGACTTCGTCTCGCCGCGTCAGCTGCCCGCCTTCACCGACAGGGTGAAGGCTGCCATCGCGCAGGACTCCTGCTACTACGGCTTCGAGATCGAGCTGCCGGCGAAATACAGCTCCTTCCCGAACTGGGTTCCGCTGCAGGACGGCATCGGGGTGTGGTTCTCCGAGTACCAGTTCGGCTACTGCGTGATGAAACTGCGCGTCTCCTGGCCGTAGCGGAGGATGGAGTTTCGTTCGCTGGAGCGGGACGGGCAACCTGGATCGACAGCGCGGGAACGTGAATTCCGGGGTGCGCGGGCCCGAGGTCACATCCGTCTGTGATGGTACGTTCCCCCTGCAGGAAGCCGACAACACGCGAGGACCCATCATAAAGCGTTCGCTGACCCTGGGATCGGCGTTCGCGCTGAGCGTCGCCTCCGCCCTGCCGCTGTCCCATTCGATGGCATCTGCCGGCGTGATGCCGACGGCCGAGGCGGCCGCATCGACGGCGATGGTCGTGAGCAATCTCAATGACTCGGGGCCCGGCTCCCTGCGAGCAGCCCTCGAGGTGGCCGGGGTGGGCCCGGCGGGTGTCACGACGCACATCACCTTCGCCGTTACCGGCACGATTCGCATGGCCTCGGCGCTCCCGGAGATCCACCGTCCCGTCATCCTCGACGGTACG
>JBJTJS010000122.1:0-5145 GCA_046096085.1 bacterium | reverse complement strand
GACGTCTCCCACCCTCCCCGCGGCGCCCCTCATCTCGCGCAGGTCCCGCGCGTATTCCCGGACCGTGATGTCCATCCAGCGATCGGAGGCGAAGCCGACGGGCTTGCCGCGGACCCACCGGTCGTACTGCTCCCAGCCGCCCGCGAAGAGGAGGGCGACGTCGGCCGGCTGGGCCGCGATCTCCCGCGGGCGCGCCTCCTCCCATTCCCGGCACAGCGGCTGGGCGGGGGTGAGGACCACCCCGTCCGCCACCGCGGTGTACGGGACGACCCCGCAGCCGAAGCGGGTGGCGATGGCCAGCGACCAGCCCCGGCCCGGCGAATCCCGCACCGACGCGAAGACCGACAGCGCGTTCGAGTCGCCCACGAAGAGCACGCTCCGGCTCTCCCGCGCGCCCGCGGGGGCCGGGGGCGCGAGAGCGAGGACCGCGACCGCCACGGCCACCAGTGCGGCCACCAGCGCGGCCAGCACGCCCGCCCCGCGGGCCGGCCTGCGCGGCTCGGGGGCGACTTCGCGCGCATCCGTCGGCCTCACCTCCCGATCGTACGGCCCGGGGCCCCGCGATGGCCGCTCGTCCGGTGCGTCCCCGATATAGTCCCCGAGCGTGGGAGGACCCGCTGCGGTTCCTGAGCCGGCCGCCCGGGCGGACTCCTCCCCCCGCGAGCGGCTTCTCCCCCTGGCCCGCCTTCTCGCCGTGCTCGCCGTGGCCGCGGTGACCCTGCGCTACGCCTGGCTCAGCGACGACGCCCTCATCACCTCCCGCACGGTGCTCAACGCCCTGGCGGGCTACGGCCCCGACTTCAACATCGACGAGCGGGTCATGGGTTACACCCATCCGCTGTGGTTCCTGCAGATGCTCGTCCTCGGGTGGCTCACCGGCGACGTGATCCTCGTGCCGCTGCTCGTCGGGGTGGCCCTCGCCACCGCCGGCTGGGCCGTCGTCATCATGGCCGTGCGGAGCGCCTCGCGCATCGCCCTCGGCACCGTGGCGCTGCTCCTGTCGAACTCCGTCGTGGAGTACGCCGCCGCCGGACTGGAGAACCCCCTGGCCTACGCCCTGCTCGCGGGGATGGTGGTGCTGGGCCGCCGCGTCTGGGCACCGCCCTCGCCCGGGGGGCGGCAGGCGACCGCCGCCATCGGGCTGGGCCTCCTGGCCGCCGGGGCGCTGCTCACGAGGCTGGACCTGGTCCTCGTCGTCCTGCCCGCCCTCGCGCTGGTGGCCTGGAGCATCCGCCGCGACCGCGCCGCCCTCGCGTGGATGGCAGCGGCCCTCCTCGTCCCGCTCGCCGCCTGGGCGGTGTTCGCCTTCTCCTACTACGGGTACCTCCTGCCCTCCACGCTGGACGCCAAGACAAACCTGGGCATCCCGCGGGCCGAGTTGCTCGTGAGCGGCATCAACTACCTCGCCGTCACGTTCGCCTACGACCCGGTCGCGCTGGCGGTCCTGCTCGCCGCGGCCGCCTGCGCTGTCTTCGCCGCAGACGGCTACTCGCGGGCCTGGCTGGCCGGTGCTGGCCTCTACCTCGCGTACGTCGTCTGGGTGGGCGGCGACTTCATGGCCGGTCGATTCGTCGCTGTCCCCGTGCTCGTCGCGATCGCCGTCCTCATGACCGCGTCGCCCGGCACCTACGTCGCTCTCGTGCCGGGCGTCGACGCCTCCATCGCCGCTCGTACCGCTGCGCTCGCGGGCATCGCGGGCCTGGTCGTCCTCGGCCTGGGGCGCTCGAACCTCCTGAGCCCGGCCCAGGGCGACGCTCCCCGATGGGATCTCCTGGCGGCCGGCGGCGTCGCCGACGAGCGCGGCTTCTACCTCGTCAAGGGGCGCGGCCTGATGCAGTACCTCGGAGCGCCGTCAGCCCCGTCGGCGGAGTTCGTGGACCCCGACCGGCCCCCCGATGACTGGCGCCCGGATCTCGCGCAGCTTCGCGCCAACGCGGGGGCGTGGCCGGCCGGCGGGGCAACCTCCGCGGTCCGCATCAAGTGCGGGGGCCTCGGAGAGGCCGCCCTAGCCAGCGGCCCCGACGTGCACTGGATCGACCCCTGCGGCCTCACCGACCGGTTCCTCGCCGGGATCCCCTACCGCGCCGAGAACTTCGCCTGGCGCATCGGCCACTTCGACCGGCCGCTGCCCGACGGCTACCTCGAGGCGGTGACGCAGGCCGATCCCGGCCTGCTGGCCGACCCCGCACTGCAGTGGGAGCTCGAGCGGCTGTGGACGAGGGTCCGCCCGTGAGCCGCGCGGGGGCCTCGGCGCGGGCGTGGTTCCGGGCCCTGAGGCCGCGACAGTGGGTGAAGAACCTCCTCGTCTTCGCCGCGCCGCTGGCCGCCGGTGCCCTCCTCGAGCCCCGTGTCGTCGCGGCGAGCCTCGTCGCCTTCGTCAGCTTCGTCCTCGCGTCCTCGTCCACCTACCTGATCAACGACGTGGTGGACGCGGACTCCGATCGCCGGCACCCGGGGAAGCGAGAGCGCCCGATCGCCTCCGGTGCCATCAGCCCGCGCGCCGCCATCGCGGTGGCCCTCGTGCTCGCCGTCCTGAGCCTGGCCTGCGCGCTGCTGGCCAGCATCGGGCTGGTCGCGGTGGTCGCGGCCTATCTCGTCGTCACCGTCGCCTACTCGCTGCGCCTCAAGCACGAGCCCGTCATCGAGCTGGCACTCCTCAGCGCGGGCTTCCTCCTCCGCGCGATCGCCGGCGGCGTCGCCGCGCAGCTCTACCTGTCGCCGTGGTTCCTCCTCGTCACGGGTTTCGGCAGCCTCGGCATCGCCGCCGGCAAGAGGTACGCCGAGCTCATGGCGCAGGATGGTCCGGACACCGCGGGCGCGGGACAGGCGACGCGCCGCAGCCTCGCGGGGTACACGGCTACCTACCTGCGATTCGTGTGGATCCTGTCGGCCGCCGTGACCGTGACGACGTACTGCCTCTGGGTGGTCGAGGTGGGCCAGCCGTCGGCCACACTGCCCTGGGCGCTGCTGAGCATCATCCCCTTCGTCCTCGCCGTCATGCGCTACGGCGTGGACCTCGACGCCGGCCGCACCCAGGCGCCCGAGGAGGTGGCCCTGCGCGATCGGGTCCTGCTCGGTCTGGGCCTCGCCTGGCTGCTGCTCTTCGCGGCGGGGGCACTCGCCCTATGACGCGGAGCACGGCCGGTGAGGCCGCCTCGTCTTCGGGCACCGTCTCCGGCTGGGGCCGATGCACGGCCTCCGTGGCCAGGACCCTCGCGGTGACGTCGGCCGAGCAGGTGGCGGAGGCGATCCGCGGCTCGGGTCCACGCGGGATCGTGGCCCGGGGAGCCGGACGTTCCTACGGCGACGCCTCCCAGAACGCGGGGGGCGACCTGCTCGACCTGTCCGCCCTGCGCAGCGCCCGCCTGTCCGACGACGGGGCCGAGGTCACGGTCGATGCGGGCATGACCCTGCACGACCTGCTGGCCTGGATGCTGCCCCGCGGGCTCATGGTCCCCGTCTCCCCCGGCACCGGGCGGGTCACGATCGGGGGCATGGTGGCGGCCGACGTCCACGGGAAGAACCACCATGTCGACGGCAGCTTCGGCACGCACGTGACGAGAATCGAGATCGTCGACGGGCGCGGAGACCTGCGCACCCTGTCCCCCGGGGAGCCCGAGTTCTGGGCGACGGTCGGCGGGATGGGCCTCACCGGCGTCATCACGCGCGTCTCCTTCGCCCCGGTCCCGGTGAGCACCTCCTACCTCCTCGTCGACGTCCAGCGCCACGACGACCTCGGGGAGCTCATGGACGCCATGCGCGAGCGGGACCGGGAGGTCCGCTACTCGGTCGCCTGGCTCGACAGCGTCGGCAGGGGCGGTCCGCTGGGCCGGGGCATCCTCAGCGGGGGCGTCCACGCGAGCCCCGATGACCTGGGGCCCCGGCTGCGGCGCAATCCCCTGGACCCCGGGCACGAGCGCATGCTGGGAACGCCGCGCTGGGTCCCGGGAGGGCTCCTTAACGCGTGGACGGTCGGGGCGTTCAACGCCGCCTGGTACGCACGGGAGGGCCGCCCGCGGACCGGGGAGGTGCAGCACCTCGCCCGCTTCTTCCATCCGCTCGACCGTGTCGACGGGTGGAACCGGGTGTACGGGCCGGCGGGCTTCGTGCAGTACCAGTTCGCGGTCCCCGACGCCGCCGCGGAGGTCGTCGCCGATGTGCTCGATCGCCTGTCGCGCGCGGGGGCGCCGAGCTTCCTCACGGTCCTCAAGAGGTTCGGCCCCGGGAATGCCGCTCCCCTGTCCTTCCCCGCACCGGGATGGACCCTCGCCCTGGACCTGCCCGCCGCGTCGCCCGGGCTCAGGGACGCACTTCCCGCCCTCGACCGCATCGTCGTAGAGTCGGGCGGGCGCTTCTACCTCGCCAAGGACGCCCACGTGAGTCCCGCCGCGTTCGCCGCGGGCTATCCCCGGCTCGAGGATTGGCGGCGCACGCGAGACGCGATGGACCCCGATGGCCGATTCGTCTCCGACCTGGCGCGCCGACTGGAACTCACCGGAGCCCGCTAGCCTTCGGTCATGCGCGACGGGGTCGGGCGGGTGCAGCGCGCCCTCCTCATCGGGGGCACCAGCGAGATCGGGCTGGCCATCCTGGCGGCCCTGCGTCCGTCGGCGGGAGCGATCCTCGCCGGCCGCAGCGAGACCGGGCTGGCCCGGGCCGCCGAGGAGCTCGCCCGCCGGGGCGTACCCCACGTGGCCACGTGCTCCTTCGTCGCGGGGGCCGGCGGGGCCAACGAGGCGAGCATCGCCGCTGCCGTCGACGCCGGCCACGACATCGATGTCGTCATCGTGGCGGTCGGGGAGCTCGGGGACCAGGCGGAGAGCGAGTCCGTCCCCGCCCGCGCCGCCAAGGTGGCGGTGTCGACCTACGTCGGGGGCCTCGAGGGCGCGCTCATCGGGGCGGGCCTGCTGAGGGAGCAGGGCCACGGAAGCCTCGTGGTCCTGTCCAGCGTGGCGGCCCTGCGGCCGCGCCGGTCGAACTTCGTCTACGGATCGGCGAAGGCGGGGCTGGACTTCCTCGCGCGCGGCCTGCGCGAGCCCCAGCGCGGCTCCGGACCGGACGCCGTGCTCCTGCGGCCCGGGCGCATCACCTGGCGCCTCATAGGGGCAGCCGCCGGACCACCGGCCCGGGCAGCGACCGGAGCAC
>JBJTJS010000121.1:0-15543 GCA_046096085.1 bacterium | reverse complement strand
GGGCACATGTGGGGCTCCCCAGGGACGAGCGGCAGCGGACAGCAGCACCTGCGTCGGCTCTCCACATGTCCACACACCGGATATCGAGCGTCCGGCGCGGAGCCCGGCCAGCTGCCCCGCTATTCCCTGGAAGACTTCTCCGAGGCGCTCCCGGCACCCCCACCAGGGAAGCACCAATATCGAACACCTGTACGAATTCTCACACGGCCACCCACCCCTGTCAAGCACGCACGCGAAGATTTTCGGGGCGCGTCGCGCCCCGGAGTGCCTACGCGCCCTCGGGTGCCTCGGCCAGGAGGACGAGGAGGTCCGGGCCGTAGCGGGCGAGCTTGTCCGGCCCGATGCCGCTGATCGCGAGCAGGCCCTCGTCATCGTCCGGGCGCGCCTCCGCCAGCGCCTCCAGGGTCGCGTCGGTGAAGACGACGTACGCCGGCACGCCGCGCTCGTGCGCCTTCTCCAAGCGCCACTCGCGCAGGCGGTCCATGAGGTCCTCGCTGGCGGTCGAGGGACAGGACCGGCAGCGAGAACGCGCGCGCTCGGGCCCCGTGACGAGCGCCTTGGCGCACGTGCGGCAGCGCGCGGGCCCGCCTCGCGATCCGCCGCGCGCACCTCGGGATCGGCCCCGCGGGCGCGTCGCGCCGTGAGAGGGGTCGTCCACGGAGATCATGTCGCCGTCGGCCGTCGACTCGGCGACGAAGCGACTGCGCTCCCGCTGACCGCGCCCACCCGGCGTCCGAGATCGTGACCAGCTCACGACGAGGTGACGGCGTGCGCGCGTGATCGCGACGTAGAAGAGCCGGCGTTCCTCCGCCACTCCGTCGGGCGAGGCCAGTGACTGGGAGTGCGGGAAGGTCCCCTCGACCAGCCCCGGGACGCACACCGCATCCCACTCCAGGCCCTTGGCGGCATGCACCGTCGCCAGCGTCACCGCGTCCGCGACGGGAGCGTGCTGCGACTCCGACCTTCGATCCAACTCGTCGATGAACGCCCGCAGGCTCATGTCGTCCGGCCGCTCTGCCTGCATGGTCTCCGCGAGCGACACCAGCGATGCCAGGGACTCCCAGCGCTCGCGCACCGCACCCGACCCGCGTGGGGGCTGCGTCCCGAATCCCATCGTGGCGAGGATCGAGCGCACCTCCTGGATCCACTCGTCCTGCTGCTCGCCGGCTCGCGCTGCACCACGCAGCCGGGTGATGGCCTCGCGGACCTCGCCGCGATCGAAGAACCGCTCCCCGCCCCGCAGGACCACGGGAATGCCGAGGTCGCTGAGCGCCTCCTCGAACACCGGCATCTGCGCATTGATGCGCACGAGCACGGCCATCTCGCGCCACGGCGTGCCCGCTTCGTGCCACGACGCGAGTCGTCGCGCGGTGGCGGCGGCCTCGGCGGGCTCGTCGGGATACGCCTCGATGACCGGCGACGGACCCTGGCCCTGCATCGAGCGCAGCGGTACCGACTCCGCTCCTCCCGACGCCATCAGCCGGTTGGCCATGGCGATGATCGGCTCCGTGCTGCGGTACGCGCGCACCAGGGAGATGCGCGTGGCGTCGGGGAAGCGCCGCGGGAAGTCGCGCAGGAAGCGGTCCGTGGCGCCGGCGAAGGAGTAGATCGTCTGCGCGGGGTCACCGACGACGCACAGGTCGTCTCGGTCCCCCAGCCACAGATCGAGCAGGCGGTTCTGGACCGGGCTGACGTCCTGGAACTCGTCGACCGTGAACCACCGGTACGCCGCGCGCACCTCGTCGAGGACGTCGGGCCGGTCGGAGAGGATCCCGACGGTGAGGAGCAGCACGTCGTCGAAGTCGATGAGCCCGCGCTCCCAGCGCAGGTCGTCGTACGCCGCGTAGACGGCGGCGGTCTCCGCGTGCGTGGTGGGGGGCTCGCGGTGGGCCGCCACCAAGGGGTAGTCCGCGGCGGGCACCTGGGACTGCTTCGCCCAGGCGATCTCGGCGGCCAGGTCACGCACGACCGCAGGATCCGGGGCGACGCCGACGCGGCGGCATGCCTCGGCCACCAGCGGCGCGGTCCGCGGCAGGACGTCGGCGGGGGCACCCCCGATGGCGCGCGGCCAGAAGTGCCGCAGTTGGCGCAGGGCCGCGGAGTGGAAGGTGCGGGCCTGCATGCCTTCGACACCCAGCCCGCGCAGGCGCTCGCGCATCTCCCCCGCGGCACGATTGGTGAACGTCACGGCGAGCCCGTGACGGGCCTCGTGCGCGCCGGAATGCACCGCGTGGGCGATGCGATGCGTCACCGCGCGGGTCTTGCCGGTGCCGGCACCGGCCCACACCACGACCGGGCCCTCCACCGCCTCGGCGGCCGCGCGCTGCTCCGGATCAAGGCCGGCCAGCAGGTCATCCCACACGCCGGAATGCTCCCACGGCCCCCGGACAGCCCGGCCCGCCGGAGGAACGCGCACCCGCGTTGCCGGGTCGCCCGCACCAGGGGAGGATGGCGCCCATGTCCAGCCCCTCGCTCACGATGTACACCACGACCTGGTGCGGCTACTGCATGCGCCTCAAGGCCCAGCTCGCCCGCGAGGGCATCCCGGTCGAGGAGGTCGACATCGAACAGGACCCGCAGGCCGCGGCCTTCGTCGAGAGCGTGAACGGCGGCAACCAGACGGTGCCCACCGTCGTCTTCCCGGACGGCACCGCGCTCACGAACCCGTCGCTCGGGCAGGTCAAGGAGAAGCTCGGCGCCTAGCGCCTGCCCTGGGAACTCACGGGCGGATCCACTCCCCGGCCAGCGGCTCGCCGTACCAGCGCTCGATCAGGCGCCGGGCGATCGAGACCGCGGGCGGCAGCGCGACCTCGCCCGATGCGCAGGCATCCCGCAGGCCCTCGCGACTGAACCATCGCGCCTCCGCGATCTCCTCCTCGTCGACCTGGATGCGCGTGGTCAGGGCCTGCGCGTGGTAGCCGAGCATGAGCGAGCAGGGGAAGGGCCACGGCTGGCTGCCCAGATAGAGCACGTCGCCGACAACGACGCCGGCCTCCTCGGCGATCTCGCGACGCACCGCGGCCTCGGCGGACTCCCCGGGCTCGACGAATCCCGCGAGCGTCGAGAACCACGGGCCCGGCCACTCCGCGCGTCGCCCGAGCAGCGCACGGCCGTCCTCGTCGACCACGAGCATGATCACCGCGGGATCGGTGCGCGGGTAGTGCTCCGAACCGTCGGCGGGACAGGTGCGCACCCAGCCCGCGTGCGACATGTGCGTCGCCTCGCCGCAGCGCGAGCACCGCGGATGCGCCGTGTGCCAGTGGTCGAGGGCGACGGAGGTCACGAGCAGTCCGGCATCGCGGTCGCCGAGGCGCGCGCCGACCTCGCGCAGGGGCGCCCGCCGGGCGCCCTCCGGGACCAGGTCGCTGCGCGCGAGGAAATAGGCGGTCCCGTCCTCGACGCCGAGGAACGCCGTCTCGACGCCCTCGGGGATCTCCGCGGGGGGGACGAGCGCCAGGGCGGGGGCCTCGGCGGGTCCCCGGACCGGGGCACCGGCCTCGCTCACGGCGAGGACCCGGCTCGCGGGGTCGCTCCACGCATGCGCGATCCAGTCCGGATCGCTCCGCCGCTCGGCTCGCCTGTCGAGGGTTCCGCGCGACAGCGAGAGGCCTGAGAGCAGCCCACGGTCCTCCGGCTGCCAGCTCCCCGTCACGCCGTGAGCCTAGTCGGGGCAGCGCGCGTGCGACGATGAGCGCGTGCCGATGAGATGGCGGAGCCGATGAGATGACGGTCTTCATCCGCCAGCTCACGGGCATCCGCTTCGTGGCTGCTGCCTGGGTGCTCGTCTACCACCTGCAGGGCCCGCTCACGACGATCGGGATCATGAGCATCCCCGTCCTCAGCGACGTGATCCGCGTCGGACGGCTGGGCGTCGACCTCTTCTTCGCCCTGTCCGGCTTCATCCTCACCTACACCTACCTCAACCGGCTCGGCCCACAGCTCGTCGCCGGTGCCACCCTGGAATTCTGGTGGCTGCGCCTGGCCCGCGTCTTCCCGGTCCACTTCGTCATGCTCAACGTCGCCGGCATCGCCGTGGTCGCGCAGGCCTGGCTCACCGGGGTCCAGAAGGACCGCCCCTGGCTCAACCCCGTCGACTACCTGCGGCAGGTGCTCCTCGTCCAGGAGTGGGGGCCCCACCCGGAGCGAGGGTGGAACGTCGTCGCGTGGTCGCTGTCGATGGAGTGGCTCGCCTACCTGATATTCCCGGTCCTCATCCTCGCGCTGTTCCTCCTGCACAAGCGCGTGAGCACGCCCGTGCTCGTCGTCGCATGGGTCGCGGTGCTCACGCCCCTGCTCGTGCGGGGGGCGATGACCGGCGACCCGTACTACACCTCGGGCTGGGGCTCGATCATCCGCGTGCTCACCGAGTTCACCGCGGGAGCGATCACCTACCTCATCGTGCGGCGTCTCCTCCCGGATGACAGCCACGACCCACGTCCCCGCGTGGAGCGGGCGGCCACCACGGTGTCGATCGTCATGCCGCTGCTCGTCGTGGCCGGGGCGGTCTTCCTCGGGCGCTGGTCGGGGGCCCAGACCCTCGAGACCCTCACCGATCCCGAGGCGGAGCCGCTCCCGCCGTACTTCCACCTGTGGCTCGTCCCCCTCCTCATCGTGTGGATCGGCGCCCTCGCGCTGTCGCGTCGCGGGCAGGCGAAGTGGCTCTCGACGAAGGCGCTGGTCCTCGGCGGAGTCGTGTCGTACTCCCTCTACATGACGCATCTGGTGTGGTTCGGCGTGTGCCGCGCAGGAATGAACGTTCTCGGAATCGAGGACGGCATCCTCTACGCGGTGGCGTGGGCCCTGGCCATCGCCGGCGCCTTCGTCGTCGCGTGGCTGATGTGGCGGATCGTCGAGGAGCCGTGCCGTCGCCTGATGCGCACGGCCGTGGGCGTGCGCGCGGTCGCTCCCGAGGAGAGCACGGTGGACCCCGACGCGAAGAAGGACGCTCCGGCTACGGACCGCTGAGGATCGACTCGATCTCCTCGCGCGCGGGGACGCTGGCGGGTACGACGACCTCCCCGCTCGCGACGAGGACGAAGCGCGTGTCCACCTGCTCGGGTGCCACCCCTGCGATCTCCGACCAGGCGAGTCGGTAGATCCCCAGTTGCAGCGCGTCGAGGCCGCCACGGCCTCCGGTCTTCCAGTCGACGACCTCGTGCCGCCCGTCCGGCCCGGCGAACACGGCGTCGATGCGTCCGCGGATCACCCGCCCTGACAGGGCCAGCGAGAAGGGGGCCTCCACCGCCAGGGGGGTGCGGCCGGCGTACGGCGTGCGCAGGAAGGCCTCCCGCAGCCGCTCCAGGCCGGAATCGTCGCCGAGCTCATCGGCGCTGTCGAGGTCCATGAGGTCGAACAGCGTCTGCGCGGCGAACGGGCCCTCGATCCAGGCATGCAGGGCGGTGCCGCGCCTCGCCGCCGCGTGGGAGCGCCGGGGCATGGGGCGGGCCAGGTCGAGCGCGAAGCCCTCCGGGTCGGCGTTCAGCCGGATCAGGTCGCTGGCCGAGAGCTGCGCCGGAACGGTGACGGTCCGCGGCTCGCGCGCGCGTCGGGCCTCGTCGAGCAGCGACCGGGCCCGCGACTCCCACTCGCGCGAGCGACGTGCGTCGCTCATGGGGCGATCCGGGTCAGCGCGGCGCACCGCCTCGGCGACATCACGGCGTCGGCGCACGGCCGTCGCGTCCAGCGGGGACGGCCACGCGACCTCCGGGGACTCCAGGGCCGGGTTGACCGCGCCGTCCTCGGGCTCCTCGGCCCACACCGCCACGTCGTCCGCAGACCCGGAGGCTATGCACCAGTCGCGGGCCTGCTCGAGGTAGGCGCCGGGCCCGCGTGGCTTCGCCTGCCGCGGGCCCCACCAGTGACCGGACACCGTCAGGCTGCGCTCCGCGCGCGTCACGGCGACGTAGGCGAGGCGGAGTTCCTCGAGCTCCTCCAGCGCGGCGCTGGCCTCCTCGAACTCACGGTGCTCCTTCGCGCGAGGCAGGCCCTCGCCGGGGAAGGTGGGAAGCGCGGACGGCGCATCGTCGCGCAGGTGCCAGGGCACGACTGCGCCGTTCCTGGGCCACCTGCTGCGCCCGCGCCGACTGGGGAACACCCCGTCCACGAGCCCGGGGATGACGACGTGGGGGAACTCCAGGCCCTTGGCACGGTGCACGGTCATGAGCACGACCGCGTCGACCGCCGGGGTCTCCTCCTGAGCCGGGGGATCGCCGAGCTCCTCGGCCTCGCGCAGGCGCGCGAGGAGCAGTCCGAGGGATGGGCTCGGCCCCTCCTCGCCGATCCGGGCGACGAGGTCGCGGAACTGTCCGAGGGCCCGCGCGCTGTCGGCGCTGTCCGACGCCGTGCCGAGTCGGGCCTCGGCGCCGAGCCCGGTCACGGCGAGCACGCGCCCGACGAACTCCACGGGGGGCTCCCCGCGGTGCCGTCGCAGTCGGCGCAGCTCGTCGGCGAACCGGGTCAGCCGCTCGCGCGCCTCGGGCGACAGGGCCTCGGCCTCCCCCGCCCGACCCGCCGCCTCGCTGAGGCTCACCAGGTCGCTGGGGTCGGACCCGAGGACCGCCGCGCGCAGGAGCCGCTGGACGCGGGTCGGACCATCGACGTCGTCGGGGGGCTGCTCCCCCTCGGGCGTCGCCCGCGCGATCTCGCGCGCGAGCTGCCCGAGCGCCGCGAGGTCGCGGGCGCCGATGCGCCAGCGGGGCCCGGTGAGCAGGCGCACGCAGGCATCGTTCGCGGTCGGATCGTCGATCACCTCGAGCACCGCGCGCAGCTCGGCCACCACGGGCACGTCGAGCAGCCCGGCGATGCCGACCGCGTGCGTGGGAATGCCCCGGGCGCGCAGCTCGCGATCGACGTCTCGCAGCGTCTCGCCGGTGCGCGCCAGCACGGCGATGCCCGACCAGCCCCCTTGACTCCGGCCGATCCCCTCGATCCGCTCGCCCACCCACGCGACCTCCTCCGCGGATGTCGGCAGCAGGGTGCACGTCACGCTCCCCTCGCCCCTGTCGGTCGCCGCGGGGACCAGTGGCTGCACGCCGGGATGGGCGTCGCGCAGTCGCGCCGACAGCGCATTGGCGAGGGCGAGGATGCGGGGCGCCGAGCGGCGGTTCTCCTCGAGGGTGTAGCGCCGGGCCGGGCCCCGCGCGGAGGGGAAGTGCTCGGGGAACCGGTCGATGTTGCCGACGCTGGCCCCCCGCCATTCGTAGATGGACTGGCAAGGGTCGCCGACCGCGGTCACGGGGTGGTGATCGCCGAACGCTGCCTGCATGAGCTGGCGCTGCGCCACCGAGGTGTCCTGGTACTCGTCGAGGAGCACGAATCGATGCCGCTCGCGCAGGTCGTCACGGACGTCGGGAGAGGACGTCACGACGAGGTTCGCCCAGCGGATCTGGTCGGCGAAGTCCAGCACCTGGCGCTCGGCCTTGGCCACCCGGAACTCCTCCACCAACCCCGTCAGCGCGGCTCGGACGCGGGCGGCGTCGAGCATGTCCCGGCCGATGGCCTGCAGGGATCCCTCGTCGGCGGCAAGCCAGGCGATGAGGTCGGTCGCATCGTGCAGGACCGCTGCCGGATCCAGTCCGAGCTCGGCCAGCTGGTTGTCGAGGGCCAGCAGCGACGCCGCGAGCGTGGCGGGGGCCCGGTCGAGATCGGCGAGGGGCAGGGCGGTGGTGCGGACGACCTCGAGCGCGAGCGCCTCGCGCGCCCCGTCGGAGAGGAGGGACGCGCCGGGCTCGAGCCCGATCCGGATGCCGTAGTCGGCGATGATCCGACCCGCGAAGGCGTGGTAGGTCAGCGCGACGGGCATGTCGCCGTCCGGGTCGCTGCCCTCGAGCAGGCGCCGGGCGCGCCTCAGGAGCTCCGCGGTCGCCTTGGTGGTGAAGGTCAGCCCGAGGATGTCGCCAGGGTCGGCCAGCCCCTCGAGCACCAGCCACGCCATCCGGGCCGACATGACGGAGGTCTTGCCCGAGCCCGCACCGGCGACGATGACCGCGGGCTCGGCCGGGGCCGACACCGCGGCCCACTGGGCATCCGAGAGCGGGTGCCCGAGGAGGCCCTCGAGTTCTGCCCGGCGCGCCTCCTCGTTCACGCCCCCACCTCCGCGCCCTCGGGGACGGCAGGGCAACTGCGGCGGAACGCGCAGCGCCGGCAGTCGGCGCCGGGAACGGCGGGGAACGACTCCAGGCGGATCCGTCGTACGGCGTCGGCGAGGAGGTCGCCGAGCCAGTGGTCCTGGACGGACTCCAGGGCGGGCTGCTCCTGGACGCGGGGCAGCGCGCTCCCGGCGTCGGCATCGACGCGCAGCTGCACGAGCTCGGCTCCGCCCGGCTTGGCGCCGGGCCCCACGACGTCCTCGAGCGCGTCGTGGAGGACCGCTGCCTGGTACGTCGCGAGCTGCACATGCTCCCGGACCTGGGGACCACTCGGCGGCCGGCGCATGGTCTTGAGGTCGACGAGCACGACATCGCCGTCGACCGTGAGCTCGATGCGGTCGATGATCCCGCGCAGGCGCACGGTGTCAGTGGCGACGTGATCATCGGCGTGGTCGCCGATCGGGATGTCGACCCTCATCGGGATGTCGACGCTGAAGGGATGCTCGACGGCGGCGACGGTGCGCTGCGACGCGCGGTGGTAGGCGCAG
Organism: bacterium; assembly: GCA_046096085.1. Lineage (GTDB taxonomy): Bacteria > Actinomycetota > Actinomycetes > S36-B12 > S36-B12 > Mxb001. Next base: position 6,908 of record JBJTJS010000121.1, on the reverse strand, counting down.
AACCGCCGGAGGGCGTCGCGCAGCGCGGTGCGCTCGGCGACCTCCTGCCAGGGCGCCTCGAAGGCGAGCTCCGACCACACCTGGTCGGCGTAGGACTCCAGCACGGCGGGATCCGCCGGTAGGAGGCCGCGCACCACGGACTCCGCGAGTGCGTGGACGACGCTCCCGAAGGCCATGGCGTGCCCGCGACCGACCTCGGCGTGGGCCTCACGGTCGAGGAACCAGGCGCGCGGGCAGCCCTGAAGCCCGTCGAGGGCGGATCCCGACAGGGCGACCGGCTCCGCCTCGGGACGCACCGGCCCCGTGCCCGGCGATGGATCGAGGAGCCCCCACCAGCGACCCGGGTCCGCCCCCGGGACCACGGCGCCCTCGCGGGCAAGGCGCGCCAGCAGCGACACCGCGTCCTCGCGCACGGCCGGGGCCGTGGCGGGGTCCTCCGCGGCGCTGCGCAGTTCCGCGATGAGCCCGTCGAGCGTGCCGGCGCGCGCCGGTCGCCCCGGCACATGCACGGGACCGGTCGCGATGCCGGCGGCGATGTCGTCGAGGAACCGGCTCGGCTGGTCGCCGCGGTCGTCCGCCGACCTGACGGCTGCGACATGCACGCGGTGGCGGGCCCGGGTGAGCGCGAGCGCGAGCAGTCGCCGCTCCTCCGCCATCGCCGCGGCGACCGCCCCGCGCCGATGCGCCGGCGTGGCGGTCAGGGACGCATCGTGCCCGCCCAGGACGAGGTCCAGGGCATCGACGTCCAGCACCGACGAGCGCGCCCGGGCCGAGGGCCACGTGCCCTCCTGTACGCCGCAGACGATGACGGTGTCCCACTCGCGCCCCCGCGAGGCGTGCGCGGTGAGCAGCTCGACGGCGGGCAGCGCGGAGCCGGCGCGGTCGGAGACGGACTCCGCGGGGAGTCGGTGCTCGGCGAGGTGGACGAGGAAGGACGGGATGCCCACGACGCCGCCGTAGCGCTGGCTCACCCGCTCCGCGGCGTCGAAGAGCGCGCAGACGGCGTCGAGGTCATGGGAGGCCCCGCGATGGCCGGCCAGCGCTGCCGTGCGCAGCCGCTCCGGCCACGACGGCGACGCAGGGTCGGGAGAGGGAGCCGACCAGAGCATCCACAGCAGGTCGGCCGGGGGCTGCCCCTCGTCGGCGGCGGACCTCACCCGGCCCAGCAGGGCGCCGACGCACGCGAGCGCACGGTCGACCGCTCCGGCCCCGTCGACCTGCGCGCCGCCCTCACGTTCGTCGCAGTCGCGGGCGCGCGTGAGGGCCTCCGCGAGCAGCGACGCCGACGAGGGCACCGGGCGGTCCGGCTGCGCCTTGAGCAACTCCCGGCGGCGTTCCCGTGACCAGGCGCGCAGGTCCTCGGGATCGACCATGCCCAGCGGACCCGTCACCACGTCGAGGGCCGCGGCGGGGCCGAGGCCCGCCCGGGAGATCCCGGCCCCCAGTGCCGTGAGCAGCACCGCCACCGACGGCTCGGCATGCAGCGGCATGTCGTCGCCCGAGACGCGCACCGGGACGCCCGCCGCGTCGAGCCCGCGGCGCAGTGGACCGAGGAGGGACGCCGTGCGCACGACGACCGCGATGGAGTCCCAGGGCACCCCGTCGTCCAGGTGCGCCGCCCGCAGCAGCGCCCCGACATGGGCGTTGAGGTCCGACCACGAGTCGTAGGTGCATGCGACCACGGTCCCGGCCCGCCCCGGGGCGCGCCGGGGCCCCGATGACTCGTCGCGCCGCGGCGTGGATCGCCTCGCCGTGGCGCCACAGGGTGCCGAGGACCACGGTCTCGCACCCGGGATGGTCCGCGGCGAACTCGAGGAGCCCGCCGCGGCCCGCGCCGCGGAACCCGAACACGGCGGCGTCGGGGTCGCCGGCCACGACGACCGCCGCGGGCCTGAGCGCGTCGAGCAGCCGCCACTGCGCGGGGGTGGCGTCCTGCGCGTCGTCGACGTAGGCGAACCGCGGCCGCATCGCGCCCGCGGGCTGGGGGTGGCGTGCGGCGATGACGATCGCGATCGACATCAACGTGGCGTAGTCGATGACGTTCTCCAGGGCGGCCACGGCCTCCTCGGCACGGGCGAAGGAAGCCACGGACGACCATGCATCACGGCCGTGCATCTCACCGAGGCGCTCGAGTGCCTCCGGCGGCAGGTCGGCCTCGCGCAGGCGCGCGAGGATCGCGCGCACCTCGTTGGCCAGGCCGAGCGTGGGCAGCGCGGCCCGTAGGTCGTCAGGCCACGCCACCGTGCCGTCGGCGACGCCGCCGAGCAGCAGCTCGCGGACGCGCACGTCCTCCTCCGCGCCCGAGAGCAGGCGCGGCAGCACGGCGTCGGGATCCTGGGCGAGCTCGGCACCCAGCAGGGAGTAGGCCAGGGAGTGGAACGTCGTCACGGCGGGCAGCGTCCCGGGCGCGGCGGCCAGGCGCCGCGCGAGCCGGGCACGGACGTCGCGCGCCGCCCGGCGATCGGCGACCAGGACCAGGATCGACGCGGGGTCTTCCCCCTCGCCGAGGCGCGCGGCCACGGCCTCCACCAGGGCCGTCGTACGCCCGGTGCCCGCCGCGCCGAGGACCCTCAGGGGCCCCGCGCGGTGGGCCACGACCCGCCCCTGGCCGGCATCGAGGACCGGGGCTGCCTCCGGGGGCAGGGGTCGGCGCTCGAGGCGGACAGGCATGGTCACGCCCCCATCACACCAGCAGCGTCGGACAGGCGGTCGGCGCACGGTCTGGGACGATCGTGGGATGGCGGAGAGCACGGCCGCCCCGGGCCAGGTGGCCGGGGGCCCCGGGGAGGCGCCGGAGACCCGCGCCACCGTGGCCCTGCCGCGCCCCGAGCCCGAGCCCGAGCCCACGGCCGCCACGGTGGTCATCGAGGACGGCGTCATCCCCCGCCGCCTGCGCCGGCCGCTGGACCTCGCCCGCTTCGTCCTCGCCGCGGCGATCGTGGCCGTGACCGTCCTCGTCGCCTACTTCGCCACGGGCACGACGGCGGGGCTCGAGGAGGACCTCACCGACGGAGCCTCGCTGCTGCCGTCCGCGGTCATCCTCGTCCTCAACGTCATCGCCGGCATCGGGCTGGTCGGGTTGCCCGTGGCGGCGGCGATCGGCCTCGTCGTGCGCCGACGCGTCCGCCAGCTCGTCGATGCCCTCATCGCGCTGCTCTTCACGGTCGTGGTGCTCACCCTGGCGTCGTACCTCATCGAGACGTACGGCTCCGACCAGCTGGTCACCGCGCTCACCGACGGCTCCGGCGGGCAGGCGTCGGCGACCGCCCCGATCATCGGCGGGCTCACCGCCTTCGTCACCGTCGCACGCCTGCTCGGGCGGCGTCCGTGGAACGTCCTCAGCATCCTGGTCGTGGGATCCCTCGTGGTGGTGGCCCTGCTCAGCAGCACCGCGACCGTCGCCGGCCTCATCATCTCGCTGGCGGCCGGCTGGGGCTTCGGGCTGCTCGCCCGATACGTGTTCGGCACGCCCACCACGCGCCCGACGGGGGCGGAGGTCGCCGAGGCGATGGCCCGCGGCGGCTATCCGCTCACGATGCTGCGGGCCTCCCGCAACACCGCTATCGGCCGGAGGTACGTCGCCACCACGCGGACCGGCGACAACCTCGAGGTTGTCGTGCTCGACCGAGACCTCGAGGGCGCGGGCCTCGCCAACGCCGCGTGGAAGGCGCTGCGCCTGCGCGAGGATCCCGGCAAGGGCGCGTTCAACATGCGGCGCGAACTCGACCATGCGGCGCTGATGGCGTACGCCGCGGAGTCCGCCGGGGCTCCGGTCCCCCGACTGCTGCTCACCAGCGAGGTGGGCTCCGACGCCACGATGCTGGCCTACGAGTACGCGGTCGGCACCCGCTTCGCCAGCCTCGACGGCGACCAGGTGACCGACGACGAGCTCGAGCAGGCCTGGCGCGCCATGCGGGTGCTGCACGAGCACCAGATCGCCCACCGGAGCCTCACCTCGGAGCACATCCTGCGAGACCGGCAGGGCCGCGTGTGGCTCCTCGGGGAGTCCTCCGGCGCCGTCGCGGCGAGCGATGTCGCCCTGCGCATCGACACCGCGGAGATGCTGTGCACCCTCGCCATGATCGTCGGCGCCGACCGCGCGGTGCGCGCCGGGCGCAAGGTGCTCGGTGTCTCCGGCCTGTCCCGCGCGCTGCCGGTGCTCCAGCCTGTCGCGCTGTCGCCGCCGACCCGTCGCGCGATGCGCAAGCGGCGCGATCTCATGGTGCACCTGCGCGACGCGCTCGTCGAGATCCGTCCCGACGGCGAAGTCGAGCAGATACAGATCGAGCGCATCAGGCCGCGCACGCTGCTCCTCATCGTCGTGGGCACGGTGGCGGCGTACGTGCTGCTCTCCCAGCTCGCGCAGGTCGACCTCGCGGAGCTGCTCACCTCGGCATCCATCGCCTGGCTGGCCATCGCCGTGGTCGCCTCGCTCATCACGTACGTCGGCGCCGCATGGTCGCTCTCCGGATTCGTGCCAGAGCGCATCCCACTCCACCGCACGATGCTCGCGCAGGTCGCCGGCGACTTCGCGACCCTCGTCTCGCCACCCACCCTGGGGGCGATCGCGATCAACCTGCGCTACCTGACCAAGTCCGGGCTGCACCCGGCGTTGGCCGGCGCGAGCGTGGGGGTCTCGCAGGTCATGGCGTTCGTCGTGCACATCCTGCTGCTCACGGGATTCGCCATCGCCGCGGGAACCCAGGCGGACTTCACGTTCGACCCGCCCGCGTGGGCGGTCATCGCCGTCATCGCGGTCGCCCTCATGGTGCTGGCGGCGTTCGCGGTCCCGCGCGTGCGCCGCTACGTCTTCGGGCGCGTGCGACCGCTCCTCAAGGAGGTCGTGCCGCGCCTGGTGACCGTGGCGCAGCGACCCCTCAAGCTCGTCGAGGGCATCGGCGGCATCGTGCTGCTCAACCTCGCCTACATCACCGTGCTCGTGGCGTGCGTGCGCGCCTTCGACGGCGACACCAACATCGCCGCGATCGCGGTGGTCTACCTCGCGGGAGCCACGATCGGGCAGGCGGCGCCGACACCCGGCGGCCTGGGCGCCGTGGAAGCCGCGATGGCGGCGGGACTCACGGCGGCCGGCCTTCCCGGCGGCATCGCGGTGTCCGCCGTGCTGCTGTTCCGCCTCATCACGTTCTGGATCCCCACGGTGCCGGGCTACTTCGCGTTCAGTTGGCTCACGAAGAAGGGGTACCTCTAGCCCGCCGCGGCGATGACGCGCCCCACGAACCGCGCGGCCGCCGGCGTTGCGTCACGGCGAGGCAGGGCCACCAGGATCTGCCGCTCCGGGAGCGGCGGACGCAGGGACAGCACCCGCACCCCTGGGTCCGCGGGGTCGACCGCGAGGAGCGGCATCACGGCGATGCCGAGACCAGCTCGTGCCATCGCCTGAACCGCTCCGTTGTCATTGCTGCGGAATGCGAACGTAGCCTCCACCCCGGCTGCTCGCAGGCCATCCTCGACGATCTCGTGGCACAGGCAGGACTGATGGCCGATGAGCGGCTGTCCCTCGAGATCGCGCAAGTCGACGTCTCCGGCGATGTCGTGATCGGCACTCACCATGGCGACGAAGGGATCACGGCACACTTCCCGCATCTCCACGCGTCGGTCCACCACGGGACCGATGAGGAAGGTCACGTCGAGGCGGCCGCTGACGAGGTGAGCGATGAGGTCGTCGTTGTCATCGCTCTCGACGAGGTCGATACGCATCCCGGGCTCTTCGGACCGCACGTCGGCGAGGATGCGGGGCAGCAGCCGGGTCGAGACGCTCTGGAACGTGCCGATCGCGAGGCGGCCGACGGTGCCGTCTCGCATCGCCGCGCAGCGCGCCTCGAACTGGCCCGCGCGGGCGAGCAGGTCCCGGGCCGCCTCCAATGCGTCCTCGCCTACCGCCGTCAGCGAGACGCCACGCGGGCCGCCGTGTCGTTGGAAGACGGGCAGTCCGAGTGCCTTCTCCAGGGCCGCGATCTGCTGGGTGATGGCGGCCTGCGAGTAGCCGAGATGGTCGGCTGCTCGACGGTCGGACCCCTGCTCGTGGACGGCCACGAGCGCCTGGAGGTGCCGCAGCGAGAGGTCGGCCACCGCCATCCTCACACCCTAGGGCACTGAGTGGACTTCCTGCTCAATATCGTCAATTTTCATCGCTTTTCTCGATCGCCGGTCGGCCTTAGCCTCGGATCGTCCGGCGCTGCAGGGCAAGACCGCCGGGAGGCACGATGACCGCCACGCTCGACCAGACCATCCTCAGCGCCGAGCAGATCGAGGACTTCCACCGCGACGGCGCCGTCATCGTGCGCGGCCTCTTCACAGCCGAGGAGGTGGCGACCCTCGAGCGCGGCATCGAGCGCAACCTCGCCGACCCCAGCCCTCGCTTCAAGGTGGCGAGCCGGCCCGACGATCCGGGCTGGTTCGGCGAGGACTTCTGCAACTGGCAGCGTATCGAGGAGTTCCGCGATGTCGCATTCAACTCCCGCGCCGCCGACGCCGCCGGCGCTCTTATGGATTGCGACGTCCGCCTTTACCACGACCACATGCTCGTCAAGGAGCCTGGCACCCGGCAGGACACCCCGTGGCACCAGGACCAGCCTTACTACAACGTGGATGGCTTCAACAACTGCTCCATGTGGGCCCCCGTCGACCCCGTTGCCCTCGAGTCGACCCTCGAGTTCGTCGTGGGATCGCATCGGGAGGGCTGGCTCATGCCACGCTCCTTCATGGACAACCAGGCCAAGTGGTTCCCCGAGGGCTCATTGCGAGAGTTGCCCGCCATCGAGGACGACCGCTCGTCGTTCGTCATCATCGGCTGGCACCTGGAGCCGGGCGACGCCGTGTTCTTCCACATGCTGACGCTCCATCACGCCTACGGCGTGCCCGGGCAGCGCCGCAGGCGTGCCTTCTCC
>JBJTJS010000120.1:0-10953 GCA_046096085.1 bacterium | reverse complement strand
CGAGGAGTCCCGCGACGGTCATGTGGCCCGGGCGGCGAGCATGGCGGCCCGGAGGTCCTCGACGACCTCCGGGATGCCGACGATCAGGTCGGTGACATACGGCCGGGGCTGGTTGAAGGCGATGGGGTCCCCGCTGATGTGGGATGCGGGCAGTCCCTGGGCGTGGGCCACCGCAAGGGGGGCCGCGACGTCCCACTCGTAGAAGCCCGTGTCGTGCACGTACGCCTCCGCCCGGCCGCCGAGGATCTCGTTGACCTTCGCGCCCACGGAGCCCACGTCGACCACCTCGACGCCTCCGTCGAATCCGCGCTCGGCCAGTCGCGCGGCGAGGATGTCCACGGCGGCGGGCAGTGCTGCCGGAGGCCGCGTGCGCGAGGCGACGATGCGCACGGGGCGGCCCGCGGGGAGCCCGGCCCGGGGCGCGGGCGGATCGGACACCAGGCGTGACAGCCCCTGCGCGGGCAGTTCCACGGTGCCCGCGCTCAGCACCCCCCCGGCGGGGCTCGACGGATCGCGCGTCCACAGCACCACGTGCACCGCGAAGTCGGCGCGGCCCTGGCCGTACTCCCACGTGCCGTCGAGGGGATCGACGATCCAGACGCGGTCGGCGCCGAGGCGGACGGGGTCGTCGGCGCCCTCCTCGCTGAGCACGACGTCGTCCGGCCTCGCCTCGGCGAGCCGCGCGGCAATGAGCTCGTGGGACGAGCGGTCGGCATCCTTGCGCAGTGCGTCGGCGGACTCGCGGTCGTCCACCGGACCGCGGGACTCCCGCAGCTCCAGCAGCAGGCGACCGGCCTCGGCGGCGACGCTCGCCGAGAGCTCCATGTCGGTGACGTGATCGGTCATGGCAACTCCTCGGATGGGTCGGCGTTGAAGACGTTCTGCGCGCGGGGGACGCCCTCGGCGATGACGCACTCGATGGCGTCCCCCGCGCGGTCGAGGACCTCCGGCAGCTCCTCGCGTTGCGTCGCGCTGAACGGCCTCAGGACGAAGTCCGCCGGGTCCTGGCGGCCTGGCGGCCGGCCGATGCCCACGCGCAGTCTCACGGTGTCGCCCGTGCTCAAGGAGGCGCGCACGCTGCGCAGTCCGTTGTGGCCATTGTCGCCGCCGCCCTGCTTGACGCGCAGCGAGCCGAAGGGGATGTCGAGCTCGTCGTGGACGAGGATCACCCGCTCGGGCTCGACGCCGTAGAAGGAGCACAGCGCCGAGACCGGGCCGCCCGACTCGTTCATGTAGGAGCGCCCCCGAGCCAGGGTGACCTTCGCGACCGCCCAGCGCCCCTCGTAGACCTCGCACCGGGTGTAGCGGTGGGAGGAGAGCCGGCCGCCCCACCGTCGGGCGAGCTCCTCCACGACCATCACGCCGACGTTGTGCCGCGTCGCGGCATAGTCGGGGCCCGGATTGCCCAGGCCGACGACGAGCCAGGGCTCCATCGCGGGGTCAGGGCCCTCAGGACTCGTCGGTGGTTTCGGATCCCGCGTCGGCAGCGCCAGCATCGGCCCCGGCTTCGGCGCCCTCGACCGCCTGCTCGACCTCGCGCTCGGTGACGTAGGAGCCGCTGAACTCCGGTGCGCTCGCTGCCGCCTCCGCGGCCGCGGCCGCCTCGGCGATGAGCGCCTCGGACTCGGCGGCCCTCGCACGCGCCTCGGACTCGGTCACGATGATGAGGTCGACGTGCTCGAGCGTGCGACGCACCGGGTCTCGCTGGACGTCGCGGGGCTTCGCCAGCGTCGTGCCGGCTGTCTGCACGATCTCGAAGGTCACGCGCGGTCGGCGCAGCGCCTGCTCTAGGTCATGGCCGGGCAGGGACACATGCACCAGGGTGGCGTCGTCTCCGTAGAGGACGGCGGGGACGCGGCCGTCGCGGCGAAGGCGGCGGGCGGCGCCCTTCCCGAACTCCGAGCGCGGCTCGGCATCCAGGCGTACGTACACGTGTCCTCCTCGGTCAGGGTCGCCCGTGGGAGCGGCCACTCGTCGTGCCCTCCGGCGATGGCACGCGGGGGTCTCCTCGCGAAGCGGACAGACCGCCTCGGCAGCGACCCTCGTCGATGACGGTGGCGGACCACCCTCGCCGGGGAGCGCCCCCAGCCTACCCGAGGGCTACGGGGCAGCCGTCACGTGCTCCGCGAGCTCGAACATGCTCGTGACCGAGCCGTCGGTGAAGACCTCGTAGATCGCCTTCGCGAGGAGCGGCGCGATCGACAGGACCGTGAGCCTCTCGAAGGTGTGCTCCGGCGGGATGGGCAGGGTGTTCGTGACCACCACCTCGCTGATGCGCGATTCGCGCAGCCGCTGCACGGCAGGGTCGCTCAGGATGCCGTGGGTGGCCGCGACGATCACGTCCGCGGCGCCGTTCTCGAAGAGGGTCTCGGCGGCCTTCACCACGGTGCCGCCCGTGTCGATCATGTCGTCGACGAGCACGCACACCCGATCCTTGACGTCGCCCACGACCTCGAGGACGCGCACCTGATTGGGCAAGAGCGGGTCGCGTCGCTTGTGGATGATGGCCAGCGGTGCGCCGAGCACGTCGGTCCACTTCTCCGCCACTCTCACGCGCCCCGCATCGGGCGAGACCACGGTGATCCGCGAACGGTCCACGCGCTCGGACACGTGCGCGGCGAGAAGGGGCAGGGCGAAGAGGTGGTCGACCGGCCCGTCGAAGAAGCCCTGGATCTGCGAGGTGTGCAGGTCCACCGTGATGAGGCGGTCGGCGCCGGCCGTGACGAAGAGGTCGGCCATGAGCCGCGCGGAGATGGGCTCCCGGCCCCGGTGCTTCTTGTCCTGACGGGCATAGCCGTAGAACGGCGCGATCACGGTGATGCGCTTGGCGCTGGCCCTCTTGAGGGCGTCCACCATGATCAGCTGCTCCATGATCCAGGTATTGATGGGCGCGGTATGGCTCTGGATCACGAAGGCATCGCACCCGCGCACCGATTCCTCGAAGCGGACGAAGATCTCGCCATTGGCGAAGTCGTACGCCGACACCGGGCACAGTTCGACGCCGAGGTGATCGGCGACCTCCTGGCCCAGGGCGGGATGGGAGCGGCCCGACAGGAGCACGAGGCGCTTGTTCGGCGGGAACGTCAGCTGGCTCACGGGGCCTCCTCCATCGCGTCGTGCGCATCCTTCGGTGCCGCCCGGGCCGCCCGGGCCGCCCGGGCCGCTTCGGCCGCGGCCGACCCGTCCCTGCGCCGCTCGACCCACCCCTCGATCGTGCGCTGGCGGGCACGCCCGACCGCCATCGCGCCCGGGGGGACATCCTCGGTGATGACCGATCCTGCCGCGGTGTAGGCCCCGTCGCCGACAATGACGGGGGCGACGAGCATCGTGTCGCTTCCGATGCGCGCGTGGCGGCCCACGACGGTCGGGTGCTTGTCCACGCCGTCATAGTTCACGAAGACCGTGGCCGCGCCGATGTTCGACCCCTCCCCGATGACGGCATCGCCGACGTAGGACAGGTGCGGCACCTTGGCGCGCTCTCCGAGCTCGGAGTTCTTCATCTCGACGAACGCGCCGGCCTTGGCACCCGCGCCGATGCTGGTCCCAGGCCGGAGGTAGGTGTAGGGGCCCACCGTGGCCCCGGCGGCGATGACCGCGAGTTCGCACCAGGCGTGCATCACGGTCGCTCCCTCGCCCACCTCGCACGACACCAGGGTCACGCCGGGCCCGATCCGGGCACCCGATGCCACGGCGGTCGGCCCCCGCAGCGCCGTCTGGGGCAGCAGCGTGACGTCACGGGACAGGTCCACGTCGATGTCGATCCACACCGAATCCGGCTCCAGCATCGAGACGCCGTCGAGCATCCACCGTCGGTTGACGCGATCGCGCATCAGGGCCGCGGCCTCGGCCAACTGCAGGCGGTCGTTGACGCCGAGGATCTCGTCGGAGTCGGGGACCTTGAGCGCCGCCACGGGAGCCCGCTCGTCGCTGAGCATCCCGATGACGTCGGTGAGGTACTCCTCCCCCTGGGCATTGGCGGTCGACAGGCGGCCGAGGGCCGGCACCAGGGCGCGTGGGTCGAAGGCGTACATCCCGGCATTGATCTCGCGGATACGGCGGGTCTCCTCGTCGGCATCGCGGTGCTCGACGATGGCGGAGAGCATGCCCTGCCCGTCGCGCACGATGCGGCCGTATCCGTCCGGGTCGGCGAGATCCGCGGTGAGCACGGTCGCCGACGCACCGGTCTCCTGCTGCGTGGCAAGCAGCGCTCGCACCGTGTCGCCGGTGAGCAGCGGGGTGTCGCCCGACAGCACGATGACCGGGCCGTCGCCGAGCATCCCCTGCGCGCCCAGGGCCTCGACGGCGACGCGCACGGCGTTGCCGGTGCCGCGCTGCTCCGCCTGCACCACGGTGTCGACCCAGGGCGCGATCTCCTCGAGGTGCGCAACGACCTGCTCGCGCCCATGGCCCACCACGACCACCACGTGCGCAGGCTCGACGGCCGCCGCCGCCTCGATCACATGCCCGACGAGACTGCGACCGGCGACCGCATGCATCACCTTGGGCAGGGACGAGCGCATCCGCGTGCCCTCCCCCGCCGCGAGGACGATGACGATCGGGGCCACTGTCACCGGGCACGGACCTTTCGGACGCGGGAGGGGTGATGCGCACACTACCCCCTGGCCGCCGCCGCGGGCATGGGTCGGCCCGACCGCTCCCGGCGAGGGAGTCGAACCCCCATTCAGAGATCCAAAGTCTCTTGTCCTGCCATTGGACGAGCCGGGACCGCACGCGGGCACGAGTCTGTCAGGTGCCCCCGGCCTCGACAGGTTACGGAGGCGTAGGTTACGGTGTCGTAGGTCGGATCCGCCGGCCGTCCTAGGGGAGGTCCCGTGACCGCAACGCCCGCCGCACCGCCCGTTCCCGGGATCGTGACCGAGCCGATGGCCCGGGGGATGAAGGTGACGATCGGGCTGTTCGTGGCCGTCCCCCTCCTCGCCGTCGCCCTCGCCATCCCGGTGGCCTGGGGAGGCTGGCTGGGATGGACCGACGTCGTACTCGCGTTCGTGTTCGCCTTCATCGCGGCGATCGGCATCACCATCGGCTACCACCGTCACTTCACGCACGGATCCTTCAAGTCCCCGCGCTGGGTGTCGGGATTCCTCGCCCTCGCCGGCAGCATGGCCATCGAGGGATCGCTGACTCAGTGGGTGGCCGACCACCGGCGCCATCACGCCCGAAGCGACGAGGAGGGCGACCCGCACAGCCCCTGGCGGTTCGGGACGTCGCACCGGGCCGTCGCCAAGGGGCTCCTCTACGCGCACGTCGGCTGGCTCTTCGACGGCCAGCAGAGTTCTATCGAGCGCTACGCCCCCGACATCGTGGCCGATCCGATGCTCAACCGGATCTCGCGGAACTTCCAGTGGGTGGTCGTGGCCAGCATCCTGCTGCCGGCGGTCCTCGGCGGGCTCATCACCTGGTCGTGGGTGGGCGCCCTCACCGCGCTCTTCTGGGCCAGCCTCATCCGCATCGCGATCGTCCACCACGTGACGTGGTCGATCAACTCGATCTGCCACGTCTTCGGCAGCCGGCCCTTCACCACCCGCGACCGGTCCACGAACAACGCCTGGCTGGCGCTGCCCTCGCTCGGGGAGTCCTGGCACAACCTGCACCATGCCGAGCCGACCGCCGCCCGGCACGGCGTGCTCAAGGGCCAGGTCGACATCAGCGCGTCCATCATCAAGGGCATGGAGCGGCTCCGACTCGCGCACGACGTGCGCTGGCCCAATCCGGCGCGACTCGCGGCGAAGCTCCAGGACCCCGCGATGCGCCGCCGCATCCGCGGCTGGCACCCCGATCTGCCGGCGAGCAAGCGGATCACCGAGCCCGCCTCGCGCGACGAGTCGACGGTCGCGTAGCCGCGCCATGCGCATGTCCGGCCGCGAGCGGCGCGAGCAACTCGTCGACATCGGCCGCACGCTGTTCGCAGAGAAGGGCTTCGAGGCGGTCAGCGTCGAGGAAATCGCGGCCAAGGCCGGCGTGTCCAAGCCGGTCGTCTACGAGCACTTCGGGGGCAAGGAGGGCTTGTACGCCGTCGTCGTCGACCGCGAGATGACCCGGCTGCTCACCATGATGAGCGACGCGCTTCGCGGCAGCCATCCGCGACGCCTGCTCGAGGAGGCGGGCATGGCCCTCTTCGACTACATCGACGAGCACTCCGACGGCTTCCGGATCCTCGTGCGCGACTCGCCGGTCTCCCAGCAGACCGGGTCATTCGCCAGCCTCATCGTCGACATCGCCGGCCAGGTCGAGCACCTGCTCGCCGAGCAGTTCCGCGCCCACGGACTCCCGACGCGCCTGGCGCCGATGTACTCCCGGATGCTCGTCGGCATGACCGCCCTCACCGGCCAGTGGTGGCTGGACGTCCGCAAGCCCCGCAAGGAGGAGGTCGTGGCCCACCTGGTCAACCTCTCGTGGAACGGCCTCTCCCACCTGGACACCAGCCCCGCCGCGGTGCGGCGCGGGACGGCCTAGCCCGCCGGCACGACGCGCGCGCCGGGAACGGGGCCGTGCGCGCACCGGACCGAGCGCACCTCGGGCGTCGCGGTCAGCGCAGCGGCGATGTCGAGAGCGTGCTCGGAGTCGCGCGCGAGGAATGCGCACGTGGGTCCGCTCCCCGAGACGATCGCCCCGAGCGCGCCCAGCTCGGTACCGGCCTCGAGCACGCGCGACAGCCCGGGGCGCAGCGAGACCGCAGCCTCCTGCAGGTCGTTGCTCAGCGATCGCCCCAGGGCCCGGGCGTCGCCGTCGCGCAGCGCCTGCATGAGGTCGTCCGGGATGCGAGGCGGTGCGGCGACCTCCCCCCGCTCCCCGCGCAGGCGGTCGAGCTCGGCGTACACGGCGGTCGTGGACAGCGTCGTACGGCTCAGCGCGAGGACCCAGTGGAACTCCCCCCGGCACAGCACGGGCGTCAGCCGCTCCCCCCTCCCGGTCCCCACCGCCGTCCCGCCGCGCAGGGAGAAGGGGACGTCGGACCCGAGATCCGCCGCCAGGGCGGCAAGGTCGACCTCCGCGCGCAGCCGCCACAGCGACGCTCCCGCGACGAGGGCCGCGGCAGCATCGGCGCTGCCTCCGGCCATGCCGGCCGCGACCGGGATCGCCTTGTGCACCTCGACGTCGGCGTCGCAGGGCACGCCGACCCGTTCGGCCAGGATCGTCAGCGCCCGGTGCGCGAGGTTGCCCGGGCCCGACTCGACGAGATCCGCGCCCTCGCCATCGACGGCGACACGCAACCCCGACCCCGGCTCGGCGAGCGAGGCGTGCAGCTCGTCGAAGAGCGAGACGGCGTGGAAGACGGTCGCGAGGTCGTGGTAGCCGTCCGGACGCGCGGGGCCGACGGACAGCGCGAGGTTGACCTTGCCCGGGGCCCGCACCCGGACCGCCGCCGTCATCCCTGCCTCGTGGCGGCGATGCGCGCGAACTCCGCCACGGTGAGGGACTCCCCGCGCGCGGACGGATCGATCCCGGCCTCCCGCAGGATGCGCTCGGCCTCCTGCGGCGAGCCGGCCCACCCCGAGAGAGCCGATCTCAGGGTCTTGCGCCGCTGGGAGAACGCAGCATCGACGCAGGCAAAGACCTCGTCGCGGCTCGCGGCGGACTCCGGAGCGGCCTGCCGCTCGAACGACACCAGCCGGGACTCCACGCGCGGCACCGGCCAGAAGACCGATGCCGGCACGGAACCGGCTCGCTCACCTCGGGCGAACCAGGCGAACTTGGCCGAGGGGACGCCGTACGTCCGCGATCCCGGCGGCGCGATGAGCCGATCGGCCACCTCCGCCTGGACCATCACGAGGCCTCGCCGGATCCCGGGGAACGACGCGAGCAGATGCAGGACGATGGGCACGGCGACGTTGTACGGCAGGTTGGCCACCAGCGCGTCGGGGGCGGCCGGCAGGCGGGTCACCCGCAGGGCATCCCCCTCGATCACGGTGAGGCGAGGCGCGTCCCCGGGACGCAGGCGCGCCACGGTGTCGGGAAGCGCCTGCGCGAGCACGGGATCGACCTCGATCGCCACCACCTCGGCACCGGCGGCGAGCAGCCCGAGGGTGAGGCTGCCCAGGCCGGGGCCGACCTCGAGCACCACGTCGCCGGGGCCCACGTCGGCCAGCCGGACGATCCGGCGCACGGTGTTCGCGTCGATGACGAAGTTCTGGCCCAGTTGCTTGGTCGGCCTGATGCCGTGCTGCTCGGCGATGGCCCGCGCGTCGGCGGCGCCGAGGAGTCCGTCCGACATGGCCCCTACAGCGGCCCGAATGCGCGCTCGGAGTTCGACCACAGGTCGTCGCAGAGCTGCTCGAGGGACTCCGCGCGGACATCGGCCATGGCCCGCACCGTGTGGGGGACGAGGTAGGAGGCATTCACGGCCCCGCGGTGGGGGACCGGCGTGAGGTACGGCGCATCCGTCTCCACGAGGATCGCCTCGCGGGGCAGTGCGCGCAGGGCCTCGCGCAGCCCGTCGGCGTTCTTGTAGGTGACCACGCCCGAGAACGAGCAGAGCCAGCCGCGGTCGGCGCAGTGAACGGCCATCTCGGCATCGCCCGAGAAGCAGTGGAACACCACCCGGTCCGGGGCACCCTCCTCGTCGAGGATCCTCAGGATGTCCGCGTGGGCATCGCGATCGTGGATCACCAGCGTGCGGTCGCTCCGCTTCGCGAGGTCGATGTGCCGGCGGAAAGACTCGTGCTGGAGCGCCCGCGCGCCGTCGTCGCGCGTGCGGTAGTAGTCCAGGCCCGTCTCCCCGATCGCGCGCACGCGAGGCATCGTGGCCAGCGCCTCGATGGCGGCGTAGGCGGCGTCGAGGCCGCTCCTGCCCTCGCGCTCGGCGATGCGCGGGACGTCATTGGGGTGCAGGGCCACCGCGGCGACGACGTCGTCGCGCGGGGCGGCGAATTCCGCGGCCCAGCGGGAGGACGCGACGTCGCACCCGACCTGGACGACCCGCGCGACACCGGCCGCGCGCGCGAGCGTCAGGGCGTCATCCGGGCCGGGTCCGTCCCCCAGCTGGCGATCCACGACATCGAGGTGGCAGTGGGTGTCGACGACGGGGCGCGGCAGCGGGTCGGCGACGGGCGGGCGCTCCCTCACTCCGCCGGCTCCTCGAGGCGCGGGAACAGGATGGCGCCCTTGGCGACCACGGTCCCGGGCGGCAGCTGGCCCCATCGCGCGACCTCCCCGATGCGCTGCTCGCCGATCGGGCCCAGCGCCGAGTCGGCGCCGAGCTGCTCCCACAGGGACGACATGGCGCGGGGCATCACCGGGTTGTACAGGACCGCGATCGCCCTCAGGGACTCGCAGACCGTGTAGAGGACGGTGTCGAGCCGCTCCGCCTGCACGGGGTCCTTGGCAAGCACCCACGGCTCGCGTTCGGTCACGTAGAGGTTCACCGCGTCGATGTACCTGCGCACGTGGCCGATGGCACCGGAGAAGTCCAGGCGTCCGACGGCGGCGTCGGCCGCCCCCGCGACGTCGGCGAGCAGGTCCTGGAGCAGCGCCTCATCCGCGGTCGGGGTCCCGGGAGCCGGCAGGATGCCGTCGCGATAGCGCTGCACCATCGCCGTCGCCCGGGAGGCGAGGTTGCCGAGGCCGTTGGCGAGCTCCGCGGTGTAGCGCGCGGACATGTCCTCCCAGGAGAAGGAGCCGTCCTGCCCGAACTGGATGGCGCGCATGAAGTAGTAGCGGAAGGCATCCGAGCCGAAGTGGCCCGTGATCTGCTCCGGGGCGATGCCGGTGAGCCGGGTCTTGCTCATCTTCTCCCCGCCGACGAGGAGCCACCCGTGGGCGAAGACGCACCGCGGCACGGGAAGGCCCGCCGCCATGAGCATCGCCGGCCAATACACCGCGTGGAAGCGCAGGATGTCCTTGCCCACCAGCTGCACGTCCGCCGGCCAGGTGTCGGCGAAGAACCGGCCCTCATCGGAGTCCGGGTCGGCCCCGTAGCCGATGGCGGTGATGTAGTTGAGGAGGGCGTCGAACCAGACGTAGACCACCTGCTGCTCGTCCCAGGGAAGGCCGATCCCCCAGGCGACGCTGGAGCGGGACATCGAGATGTCCACGAGCCCCCCGCGCAGGAAGCTCATGACCTCGTTGTACGCGCTTGCGGGCTGGACCGCCTCGGGATGCCTCTCGTAGTGCTCGATGAGCGCGTCCGTGAAAGCGGACAGCCGGAAGAACCAGTTCTTCTCGCGGAGCATCTCGACCGGGCGCCCGTGCACCGGGCACAGGGGCGGCCCGCCGCCCTCCGCCTCGACGAGGTCCCCGGGCAGCTTGAACTCCTCGCAGCCCACGCAGTAGGGGCCCTCGTAGTCGGCCTCGTAGACGTAGCCGTTGTCGCGCACGGCCTCCCAGAATCGCCGTACGCGATCCTGGTGGCGGGGCTCGGTGGTGCGGATGAAGTCGTCGTTCGCCGCGTCGATGGTGCCGAGCACAGGCTTCCACGACGTCTCCACCAGCCGGTCGACCCACTCCTGCGGAGCGACCCCTCCGGACTCGGCGGCACGCTGCACCTTGGTGCCGTGCTCGTCGACGCCCGTGAGGTACCACACCGACTCGCCCCTCTGCCGATGCCAGCGCGTGAGGACGTCCCCCGCCGTCGTCGTGTAGGCGTGGCCGATATGCGGGGCGTCGTTGACGTAGTAGATCGGCGTCGTGACGTAGAAGTCGGCCATGGCGCTCGATCCTACTTTCGCTCGCCGGGGCCCTCGTCGTCCGCATGCTTGGCCGCGACGACGGCGTCGTAGACCGATCGGCGGGGGACGCCGCACTCCTCCGCGACGCCGGTGATGGCCGAGCGCCGATCCTCCCCCTCCCCCACCCGGGCCGACACCCGACGGGCCCACTCCGCGGGAGTGCCGGGATCGCCGCCACCGGCGAATCCCCCGACCACCAGCGTGATCTCGCCGCGGGCCCCCTCGGCCCCGGCGGCGAGCACCGCCAGCGTGCCGCGCCGGATCTCCT
>JBJTJS010000119.1:0-2516 GCA_046096085.1 bacterium | reverse complement strand
CGTCGCCGGCCTCGGCACCGTCGTCCCAACGGACGACCGAGAACGTCTGGGAGACGCCGCCCTCGGCGCCGATGACGGGCGCGGATCGCCCGGCCCGGCGTGCCCACCCCTCGCCATCCCAGTAGTGCCAGCGCCCCGGATCGCTCACGGTCTCGGGCCGCGTGCGCGCGACATGGGCCTCCCACCCGAAGGCGTCGGTGCCGTCCGGGTGCCGTGTGCCGTACACGTACCACCACCCGTCCCCGCCGTCCGCGACGGCGGCCCCCCACCCGATCCGGGCGCGCGATGGATCGTCGGGCCCGAAGTCGGTCACGGATCTCAGCGCGGGGAGCTCGCCGGGCTCGATGTCGAACGTGGCCATGGCGGGTCCGAGGTTGACGAAGCCCAGGTCGTTGCCGGCCTCGCGCACGCGCTGGGCGGCGACGTAGAGACTGTCGCGGCTGGCGATCACGGACGTGGGCCAGTACCCCGTGCCGTCGGGCCGGTCGGGAATCACGGCGTCTCGCCCGGGAGTCCGCAGCAGCCTGCGGCACCTGCCGTCGTCGATCACCATGCTGTTGCGCACGGTCCCGTGGTCATTGCCGCCGCTGCGCGTCGTGTCGCCGTACATCCACAGGGTCCGGCCATCGGCGAGCCGCACCGAGAGTCCCGCGTCAGCGCCGACGAAGTCAGGGTCGCGGAAGGCCGCGAGGGCGTCGTCGTAGCCCGCGGCGCCGGCCGGGGAGTCGAGGGGGGTGCAGTGCCCGAGGAGGGTCGACTCCGCGAGGGGATCGCTCCCGGTCGTGTCGCGGTGCAGGGCCAGGGCCGCGACCCCGAGGAGGAGCAGTGCGCAGACGAATACGACGGCAGGCCAGCGCCGCGCCATGGATGCCTCCCGCGTCGACGACAGCCGGGCGGTTAGACGCTAGGCAGGGGCAGAGCGCGGGACAACGGGCTGACCGGTCACCGCGAGGTCGCTGACCGGGGCTAGGACGCGTCAGGGTCCGCGGAGGAGACCTGGACGTGGCCGCACGCGATGCAGGTCTTGCGCGTCTCATCCTCGGGGTCTACCCGGTAGAGGTGGCCGAGCGACCCGCATCCGGAGTCGCCGGTGAGAGAGAGTGACACGACATGATGGTCCCATGATCGACTGGTCCGCGCTGTCATGCTCCCTGCGCGGCCACATCACCTACCGGCCGGATGAGCCCGCTCTCGCCGAGCGGCTCAGTGCCCCGACCGTCGCCGGGGAGGCGTGGCGCTGCCTGCGCTGCGGTGCCTACGTGGCGGGCGAGCCGCGCGGACAAGGACCCGCGGACGAGGCCCCGACACCGGTGCGCGGGCGTGCCCTCCGAGAGCTCATCATTCTCCGGCTCCTCGCGCTGCTGCGCGCGCTCGAGGGCACGGCCTGGCTCCTTGCCGGCACCATCCTGATCCTGTGGCGCAGTCGCGTACCGGGTGTCATCGAGGCGTTCCGCGAGGCGATCCCCGATCTGGCGCCCGCGATGGCGAACGTCGGGTGGGACATCGAGCGGTCATGGCTGGCGCGGCTCGCCGATCGACTCGCGGAGGTGACCCCGGACTCGGTCTTCTTCGTCTGCGTCTTCCTGCTGGCCATGGGCACCGTCAAGTGGGCTGAAGCGGTGGGGCTGTGGATGGCTAAGCGCTGGGGGGAGTACCTCGCCGTCATCGCGACGTCGGCGTTCATCCCGCTGGAGGTGTACGAGCTGATCGAGCACGTATCCGCGTTCAAGCTCGTGCTCCTGCTCATCAATGTCGCGGCGGTGGCCTGGCTGATCTGGGCCAAGCGGCTGTTCGGGGTGCGGGGCGGCACGGCGGCGCTGCAGGCGGAGAACGAGGAGGCCTCGCTGGTCGCCGTAGAGCGGGCCGCGATGACGGAAGACTCCGCGGCGTCCCCCACCCGCGGGTAGCCTGGGGCGCATGTCTCACCTCCGCGCCCTCCTGGGCGCCGTAGCCGCGATGACGGCGGGCCTCGTGCTGGCTGTGCCCGCCCAGGCGATGGTCGTCCCCGTCGATCCCGGACCCATCGTCGCGGGACGTCCCATCTGGGGGTCGGGGCAGAACCTCATGTCGGTCAACGCCTCGGAGGACTACTGGGTGGGCCCGGGCTTCGCCGAGCAGATCACCGCCTACTACGAGTCGGGCCAGGCGCGCGCCGACCAGCGCGACGTGTCGGAGGCGGCGTACCGGTGGATCCGCGACTGGGTGGATGCGCACTGCGGCCTGGACGTCCGGGCCTGCCGGGCGACCGTGGTCTTCGACGTCGACGAGACCCTGCTGAGCAATGTCCCGATGTACGTCGCTATGGATCCGCAGTACTCCGATGACCCGGATGCCTGGATCTCCGCCACCATGGAATGCACGCAGCCGGCGAATGCCCCCGTGCGCCGGCTCTACGACCGCGTCAAGGCGATGGGCCTCACTATCGTCGTGCTCACCGGCCGCGAGGTGACGCTCAAGCCGTGGACGCGACGCTGCCTGGTGAAGCGCGGAGTCCGTGTCGTCCGTCGGCTTGAGAA
>JBJTJS010000118.1:0-3463 GCA_046096085.1 bacterium | reverse complement strand
GCGTCCGCGGAGGCCCCCAAGGCAACGAAGCGAAGAGCGTCGAAGAAGGCAGCGGCATCCGCGGACGCCTCGCCCGACTTCGCGGCCGTGGCCTTCTTCGCCGTCGCCTTCTTCGCGACGGCCTTCTTCGCGGGAGCCTTGGCCGCGGCGGCCTTCTTCGCGGCCGGCTCCGCCGCCTTCTTCGCTGTCGTCTTCTTGGCCGCGGCCTTCTTGGCCGGCGCCTTCTTCGCGGCCGGCTTCGCCGCCGACGCGCCCTGCGTCGAGGCCTCCGGGGGCCCCGCGGGGCGCGTCGCGGCCTTGCGCGGCGTCCGCCGGGCCGGGGTGGACCCGTCGGAGGCGCCGGTGGAGGGGGAACTCGATGAATCCGTGCCTGATGTGTCGACCATGCTGGTCGTATCCCTTCACGGCCGGGACCCGGCGGTGCCGACAGGGCCGCCGAGGGCGGCCCGGTCCATCCGCGATGCCCCTGCCTTGCATTCGTCTGCCCCGGCGAGCCGGGGCATCAAGTCTGGTCAGCCTCGCGGTCCGCGGCGAGCGGGTCGCCGAGGGTGAAGCCCTCGGGGACCTGGGCCGCTGGTTCAGCGACCTCGACCGGTCCCTGCATCTCTCGGGTCACCTGGGCGGGGACCGGGGGGATGAGGCCAGCCACGCTGCGCAGAGCGGCGAGGATGTCGTCTGGTCGTACCGAGGGGGTCACCGCCTGCACGACCACGGTCAGTATCGCACACGGAGGCTGCTCCGGTCGCCCCGGAGCCACCGCGGCGGAGAGAATCGCCGGCCGCACGTCGATCGTCCGGCGCCCGTCCTTCATGAGGCGCTCCACGGGGGCCGACCCGGTCGCCAGGAGGGCGGCCACCGCCGACGCGGCCTCCGCGTCCCCGACGTCCGGCAGCTCGATCCGCCACCGGCTGGCCTGCAGGCGCGCGGCGAAGTCCGGCGTGCGGGCCTCGACGACCTCGAGCACGTCGAATCCCTCGGGCAGCGCGCGATCGATCCGGCGGCGGAGGTCCTCGGGGTCGCACGCCTCCGAGACCCCGATCTCGAGGTACTCCGCCTCGCTCGCCGTGCCGGTCGGCGCGGCGTTGGCGTAGGAGATCTTGGGATGCGGCGTGAAGCCCGCGCTGTAGGCCATCGGAATCCCGGCCCGTCTCAGGGCGCGCTCCAAGGCCCTCTGGAAGTCCCGGTGGCTGGCGAACCTCAGCCGTCCGCGCTTGGCGTAGCGCACACGAAAGCGCTGGGCGGGAGGGACGTGCTCTCGGGGTGGCTGCCGGCTCACGCACTCGATCCTGGTCCGGCGACCTGGATCTGCGTTCCCAGCTGATCGCAGACGCCGCAGTCGAAGCACGGCGTCCATCGGCAGTCCTCGACTCCCCCCTCGTCCAGAGCGTCCTGCCAGTCCTCCCACAGCCACTCCCGGTCGAGCCCCGAGTCGAGGTGGTCCCAGGGCAGGACCTCCGCGTGATGACGCTCCCGGGTGGTGTACCAGTCGAGGTCCACCGGCTCATCGGACAGGGCGTCGATCGCCGCCTGCTCCCAGCGGGCGAAGTCGAAGTGCTCGCTCCAGCCGTCGAATCGGGCACCGCGCTCCCATGCCGTGAGGATCACGCGGCCCACCCTCCGGTCGCCGCGAGACAGAAGGCCCTCGATGATCCCGGGCTTGCCGTCGTGGTAGCGCAGGCCGATGGCCTTGCCGTACTCCCGGTCCGAGCGGATCGCGTCGCGCAGGAGGGCCAGCCGCGCATCGGTCGTGGCGTGATCGAGCTGCCCCGCCCACTGGAAGGGCGTGTGCGGCTTGGGGACGAATCCCCCGATGGACACGGTGCAGCGGATGTCCCGCCGCCCGCTGGCCTCGCGACCGACGCGGATCACCTCGCGCGCGAGCCGGGCGATCTGCGTCACGTCCTCGTCGGTCTCGGTCGGGAGGCCGCACATGAAGTAGAGCTTCACCTGACGCCAGCCGGCGGAGTACGCGGTCGCCACCGTGCGGATGAGGTCTTCCTCCGTGACCTGCTTGTTGATGACACGGCGCATCCGCTCGCTCCCGCCCTCGGGAGCGAAGGTGAGGCCACTTCGACGGCCGTTGCGCGACAGCTCGTTCGCGAGGTCGATGTTGAAGGCGTCCACGCGCGTGCTCGGCAGGGAGAGCGAGGTCTGGCTGCCCTCGTAGCAGTCCGCGAGCGACGTAGTGACCTCGGCTATCTGGGAATGGTCGGCGCTGGAGAGGGACAGCAGGCCCACCTCCTCGTAGCCCGTCGCCTCCAGGCCCCGCGCCACCATCTGCTCGATGCCCGACCGGCTGCGCTCCCGCACGGGCCGCGTGATCATGCCCGCCTGGCAGAAGCGGCAGCCGCGGGTGCATCCGCGGAAGATCTCGACGCTCATCCGCTCGTGCACGGTCTCGGCGAGCGGGACCAGCGGGGACTTGGGGTACGGCCAGTCGTCGAGGTCCATGAGCGTGTGCTTCGCCACCCTCCACGGAACGTCGTCGCGGACCGGCACCACGCGACGGATGCGTCCGTCCTGGAGGTACTCGACGTCGTAGAGCGACGGCACGTAGGCGACCCCGGAGGCGGCGAGACGGCGCAGGGACTCGCCGCGCCCACCGGGGCAGCCCTCCGCCTTCCAAGCGCGCAGGAGGGCGGTGATCTGCAGGACCGCCTCCTCTCCGTCGCCGAGGACTGCCGCGTCGATGAAGTCCGCGATCGGCTCGGGGTTGAATGCCGCGTGCCCCCCGGCGATGACGAGCGGGTGGTCATCGCCCCGATCGGCCGCGATGAGCGGGATGCCGGCCAGGTCCAGGGCCGTGAGCATGTTCGTGTAGCCGAGCTCGGTCGAGAAGGACACCCCGAGGGCGTCGAAGGCCGAGACGGGCCTGTGGGAGTCCACCGTGAACTGCGGAACTCCGTGCTCGCGCATGAGGGCCTCGAGATCGGGCCAGACGGCATACGTGCGCTCGCACAGGACGCCCTCCTGCTCGTTGAGCACCTCGTACAGGATCTGGACCCCCTGGTTCGGCGCTCCCACCTCGTAGGCGTCGGGGTACATCAGGGCCCAGCGCACCTGCGCGGCGTCCCAGCCGGCGCGAACGGCGTTGACCTCTCCCCCGACGTACTGGATGGGCTTCTGGACCAGCGGCAGCAAGCGCTCGAGCATGGGGAACACCGACGCTGACGCATAGTCCACGGGCATGCGAGAAGCCTACCTTTGCGGCGGTCAGGACTGCTCGTGAACGCGGACGTTCTCCAACAGGCCGAGGGCGATCCACGACGCGAACATCGATGTTCCGCCATAGGAGACGAATGGCAGGGGAACCCCGGTCACCGGCATGATGCCGAGGGCCATGCCGATGTTCTCGAACATCTGGAAGCCCAGCCATGCAACGACGCCCGTGGCCACGAGTCGACCGAAGAGGTCTGTGGCGTTGAGTGCGATGCGCATGCCGCGCCACAAGACGAGACTGAGC
>JBJTJS010000117.1:0-14093 GCA_046096085.1 bacterium | reverse complement strand
CGCGCCCTGGTCGGCTCTCCTGCCCATGGGAGGTGCCGTCTCCGGGGTGGCCGGGCCCAACTGGATGCTCGTCGGCGATGCGGCCGGCTGCGTCAACCCCCTCAACGGCGAGGGCATCGACTACGGACTGGAGACCGGACGCCTCGCGGCGCGGGTGCTGGCCACGCGGTCGCCGAGCTACGACCTCACCGCGCTGTGGCCCGGGCTGCTCCGCGAGCGCTACGGGGGGGCGTTCTCCATCGCGCGTCGGCTCGCCGCCCTCATCACCGTGCCGGGGCTGCTCCCGACGCTGGGCCCGGTCGGCATGCGGTCGACGCTCCTCATGACGATCGCGCTGCGGGTGATGGGCAACCTGGTGACTCCGGAGGACTCCGATGCCGTCGCCCGGGTCTGGCGCACCGCGGGCCGATGGTCGGGCCGCATCGACGAGCGCCCGCCGTTCCACTGATGCCCACGCTCGCGGTCACCGGCGTCTCCGGCTTCATCGGCGACGCTGTGGCCCGCAGGTACGCCGACCGCGGCTGGCAGGTGCGCGGACTGGACCTCCGGCTCCCTGATCCGGCCGACCCCCTCACCCCTGACGCCGATCCGCGCGTTGAGTACGCCATCGGGAGCGTCACTGACGGCGATGACGTCGCGCGACTGGTCGAGGGCGCGGACGTCGTCGTGCACACGGCGGCGATCGTCGCGGAGTCGGGGGACTGGCGGGACTTCGACCGCGTCAATGCCCAGGCTCCGAGGCTGGTTGCCCTCGCCGCGCGCGATGCGGGGGCAACGTCGTTCGTCCACCTCTCGAGCGTCATGGTGCACGGCTTCGACTTCCCCGACGCCTGCGCGGAGCACGGCCCGCTCGACCATGCGGACAACCCCTACTGCGCCACCAAGATCCGGGCGGAGCACCTCCTGCGCGGACTGGACGAGCCGGGCAGCTTCCACGTGCATGTCATCAGGCCTGGCGACGTGTACGGCCCCATGTCGATCCCCTGGATCGTCCGGCCGGTCCAGCACATGCGCGACGGAACGTTCCTCTACGTCGATCCGCGCACATCGGTGATCAACCACGTGTACGTCGACAATCTCGTCGACGCGATCGAGACGGTCGTCGCGGCAGGCGAGGCCGCGTCGGGCCGTGCCTACATCGCGACGGACGGTCACGCCACCCTGACCCGCGAGTTCTACGGCTGGTACGCCGACCAGCTCGGCATGCGGTTCGTGCTGTCGCTCCCGGGATGGGTCGCCGAGCCCGCGGTCGGGCTTGCGGCCGCCGCCCTCCCCGACCGCTGGCGTCGCCGGCTCGACCTCGACCGGCAGTCCATCCGCTACCTGAGACGACGGGCGACGTACTCCCCGGCCGCGCTCCGCGCCCTCGGCTGGGAGCCGCGCGTGCCCCTGAGCGAAGGCCGCGAGGTCACCGCCGCCTGGCTCCGCACCGTCCACCTCCTCCCACCTTTCAGGTAACTCAGACGGCCAAAGCTGGCGTTTAGGGTGGGGGGATGGAGCCGGAGGACCTCTCCGCGGACGAGCCCGCCCAGGCGCTGCTGCCCGGGCGCACCGGCCTGCTCGTGCGCCTTCCCAGCGCTCCTGGGCGCCGCCCCGCCCTGCTGGAGGTCCTCAACCGCTACACCGACGGCCTGTCGGAGGAGCCGGGCACCGAGCTCTTCATCGTCCACCTCGATCCTGACGACGAGAACATCGTGTGGCTGTACGAGGTCTTCCGCGACGACGAGGCCCAGACCGCGCACCGGTCCGCCGACGGGTTCGCGCGCCTGATGTCCGACCTTCCCGATCTCCTCTCCGGCCCGCCGGGCATCCTGCGCCTCGACCCCCTGCGCATGTCCCTGCAGCAGAGGGTCCTGACGGAGGACTGGGCGCTCTAGAGGAGCACACTGGGCCCGTGAAGACGGTCACCCCCGAGCAGCTCGCGTCGGTCTTCTCCCACCTGCCCGAGAACCCGCGCATCGTCGTGTCCGGCAACTTCGCCACTCCGCGGACGCTGCTCGACGTGCTCGACAGGAGCGTGGAGAACTACACCCTCCACCTGCTCAATGCCCAGAAGGGGATCCCCGATCGGGAGGGCGTCGTCCTCGAGACCACCTTCGTGGGGCCGGGCATGCGCCACAGCCCCCGACTGAGGTACATCCCCTCCCGGCTCAGCATGGTGCCGGTGATGTTCCGAGGCCCGCTGCGCCCGGACGCCGTGCTGGTGCACACCTCGGTGCCCCGGCAGGACACCGTGAGCCTGGGCATCGAGGTCAACGTGATGCCCGCGGCGATCGAGGCGGCCCAGGAGGCAGGGGCGCCGGTCATCGCCCAGGCCAACCCGCAGATGCCCTACACCTACGGCGACGCGCAACTGCATGCGCCGGACATCGACTACCTCGTGGACGTGGACGAGCCGCTGGTGCATCACTCGCCCAAGGAGCTCGACCACGCCTCGCTGGCCATCGGTGACCTCATCTCGCACCGCGTCGTGGACGGCTCCACCCTCCAACTCGGCATCGGGGCCATCCCGGACGCCACCCTGCGCGCGCTCACCCATCGGAAGGGGCTGCGCATCTGGAGCGAGATGTTCTCCGACGGCATCCTCGATCTCCAGCGGGAGGGAGCCCTGGACGACGAGGTCCCCCTGACAGCGTCGTTCATGTTCGGAAGCCAGCGCCTCTACGACTTCGTCCACCTCAACCATGGCATCCGCATGATGCGCACGGAGCAGACGAATGCCCCGGGCATCATCGCCCGGCAGCGCCTCATGACCAGCGTCAACGCAGCGCTGCAGGTCGACCTTTTCGACCAGGCGAACGCCAGCCGCATGCACGGTCGCATCTACTCAGGGTTCGGCGGGTCCGTCGACTTCATCGTGGGAGCCATCCATTCGCACGGCGGTGCCAGCTACATGGCGCTGCCGTCGTGGCACAGGAAGTCCCACGTGTCGACGATCGTGCCGCTCATCACCGAGCCGCTCACGTCGTTCCAGCACACGGCGGTCGTGACGGAGCAGGGCCTGGCCCCGATGTTCGGGCTCAGCCAGGTCGGGCAGGCACGGTCCCTCATCGACAACGCCGCCCATCCGGATGCCCGCGACTTCCTGCGGGAGGCGGCCTCGTCAATGGGACTGATCCGCTGACCGGCTCGCTGCTGCGCGCCTAGGATGCGCGCATGCGCTACCTGGTCACCGGCGGGGCTGGCTTCATCGGGTCCCACTACGTCCGGGGCCTCCTGACGGGGTCCCTCGGCGTCGAAGTCCAGCGCGTGCACGTCCTGGACAAGCTGACCTATGCCGGCAACCTCGCCAACCTGGCCGACGTGGCCGATGACCCGCGCTACTCCTTCGTGCAGGGGGACCTGTGCGACGGAGCCCTGCTCGACGAGGTGCTCCCAGGCCACGACATCGTCGTCAACTTCGCGGCCGAGACGCATGTCGATCGCTCCATCGCGGGACCGCAGGACTTCATCCTCACCAACGTCGTGGGCACTCAGACCCTGCTGGACTCCTGCCTGCGGTCGGGAATCGCGCGCGTGGTGCATATCGGGACCGACGAGGTCTACGGCTCCCTCGAGTCCGGGTCGTGGACCGAGGAGTCCCCGCTGCTCCCGAACTCCCCCTCCGCCGCCTCCAAGGCGTCGGCGGAACTGCTGGTCCGCGCCTACCACCGCACGTACGGGCTCAACGTCTCCAGCACCCGCTGCTCGAACAACTACGGGCCCTATCAGTTCCCGGAGAAGCTGATCCCGCTCTTCGTGACCAACCTCATCGACGACCTGCGCGTGCCGCTGTACGGCGACGGCCTCAACGTGCGCGACTGGCTCCACGTCGAGGACCACTGCGCAGGCGTGCAGATCGTGGTGGAGAGCGGGGAGGCCGGGGAGGCCTACAACATCGGCGGCGGGACGGAGCTCACCAACAGGGAACTCACCGACGTGATCCTGCGCCATATGGGCCGCGACTGGGGGTCCTCGGTCGAGTACGTGCCCGACCGCCTCGGCCATGACCGTCGCTACAGCGTCGACGACGCGCGCCTACGCGCGCTCGGCTACCGGCCCTCGCGAGACTTCGGCGAGGGCATCGACGAGACGATCCAGTGGTACCGGGACAACCCGACCTGGTGGCGTCCTCTGAAGGGAGCGGCCGCATGAGCCTCCCCGCCGACGAGAAGACGTTCTTCGGCCAGCCGCGCGCGCTCGCCACTCTCTTCTTCACCGAGATGTGGGAGCGCTTCTCCTACTACGGCATGCGCGCCATCCTGGTGCTCTACCTCATCGCGCCCCCCGACGGCGCGACACCGCCCGGAGGCGGCCTCGGCTTCTCCGCCGCGGATGCTGCGGCGATCTACGGGACCTACGCCTCGCTCATCTACCTGCTCCCTCTCGCGGGCGGCTGGGTATCGGACCGCGTCATCGGCCCACGCAAGTCCACGCTCATCGGCGGCGCCGTCATCGCCGCCGGGCACTTCATCATGGCGGTGCCAGCCCAGGCGATGTTCTGGGCCGGGCTACTCGTCATCGCACTCGGCACCGGCCTGCTCAAGCCCTGCGTCAGCGCCATGGTGGGCGATCTCTACGCCCCCGGGGACACCCGCCGCGATGGCGGCTTCTCGATCTTCTACATGGGCATCAACCTCGGCGCGCTGCTGGCGCCGCTCATCGTGGGCTACGTCGGCGAGGAGATCAACTGGCACCTCGGCTTCGCGCTCGCCGGGGTCGGCATGCTCCTCGGGCTCGCGCAGTACGTCGCCGGCTTCAAGGGGCTGGGGACGGTCGGGGTGGCGGTCCCCAACCCCGCGAGCAGGTCGGAGAAGGGCCGCGCCCTGCTGTGGGTGCTCGTCGCCGTCGCGGCCATCGCCGTGGTGATGGTGATCAACCACTTCCTGTTCGGCGGATTCGACGTCACCGACATCACGGTGATCTTCACTATCTACGTCGTCGGAATCGCGTTCGTCTACTTCATCCGGCTGTTCCGACAGCCCAACCTGACCGGCGTCGACAAGGAGCGACTGCGAGCCTTCCTCTACCTCTTCCTGGCGGCGGTCCTCTTCTGGGCGATCTACGACCAGAGCGGCTCGACGCTCACCGAGTTCGCTTCGCAGTTCACCGATCTCACGTATGGGTCGACGACGATCCCCATCAGCTGGCTGCAGTCCATCAATCCGATCTTCATCATCATCTTCGCGCCGATCTTCGCGACGATCTGGACGAAACTCGCCGATCGCGCTCCCTCCACCCCGATGAAGTTCGCGATGGCGCTGTTCGGCGTGGGGATCTCCTTCCTCATCATGATCCCCCCGGCGATGATGGCGGAGGACGCGCAGCAGTCGGCGGTGTGGTGGCTCGTGGCGGTGTACCTCGTGCAGACGTGGTCGGAGCTCCTGCTGTCGCCGAATGGACTGTCTGTGACGACCAAGCTGGCGCCCGCCGGACTCCTCAGCCAGATGCTCGCCGTGTGGTTCCTCGCGACCGCGGTGGGCGACTCCGTGGGAGGTCAGATCGTGCGACTCATCGACGTGGTCGGCGGGGCCGGCTACTTCGTCATCTGCGGCATCGGGACGATCATCCTGGCCGGGCTCTTCCTGCTCGTCGTCCCGAAGCTCAAGCGCCTCATGGAGGGCGTGCGCTAGGGCTCGGTCGGGTCCGGGGGCGCGAGGTAGTCGGCGAGGTTGGCCGGGGTCAGTCCCCGATCCCGCGCGGCCTTGATCGCGACGCGCAGGTCCCGCTCCAGCCCGTCGGTGTAGTGCAGAAGGATGATCGAGCCGGGCTTGAGCGGCCCTCCGCCGGATGTCTGCAGGCGGCCGCCGTCGACCAGGGCATCCCACATGACGATGTCGGTGATGCCGCACCGGGCGGCGACCTCGTGGACCCGCTCGCTGCCGGCGCCTTCGCCGTACGGCGGTCGCAGCATCCATGGCCGGGTGCCGAAGCGTTCGCGGTAGTCCTTCTGCACCGGACAGATCTGGCGGTGCAGGCGGGTCGCGGGATCGGCGAAGTTCCCGTGCGTGGTCGTGTGGTTCTGGATGGAGCCCCACTCGCTGATCCGGCGGAAGTACCCCTCGTTCCCCGGCACCTCCGAGAGGGTGAGGAAGCTCGTGACCGGGATCTCCTTCTTGCGGACGTACTCCAGCGCCCCCCGCGAGGTGACGATCCCGTCGTCGACGGTGATGAAGACAACGCGGTCTCGCGTGTCCACCTGGGAGGTCACGGGCATGGCCAGGGCCGCGGTTGCGGGGGACGCGAGGAGGGCCGCCAGGACGGTGATGGCCGCGATGAGCGGGGCAGGTCGTCGCATGTGATGCTCCCGTGACGGGCAAGGGGCCCAGTCCGTCGAGGACCGGGCCCCTCCCCGTGCGTGCCTAGGGCGTCGCAGTGATCGCGTGGGCGACTACTGCGAGGCGCACTGCCGTTCGTCGTTCACCTTGCAGACGTCGGTCTCCAGGACCGTGGTGCGCAGCTTGCCCATGCCCAGCCCGGCCTTGAAGATGCTGGTGCCGAGCCGGTTGTTGATGTAGTTGATCACCGACTGATCCTTGGTGAGGTTCATCGTCGCGGTGACCACGGTGGTCGTCTTGCGGATCCACTGCCGGTGCGACTTGTCGAACGTGATCTGGACGTTCTTGTTGACATGCGAGAGGTCGAAGAGGTCGATGCGTCCGATCGCGGTCGTGAACTCGATGTGGCCGTTCTTGTTGCGCCACGACATCTCGGGGTTGGTGGCGACGAAGGTGGCCTTGCTCGGGCCGCCGAGCGTCAGGCCGCCGGCCATGTCGGCGTAGTTATAGCCGAAGGCCTGGATGGGGAACATCAGCTTGGAGCCGTTGCGCTTGGCCGGTGGGTTCGCCTTCATCGTGACGCCGGCGTTGGCGAACAGCGCCACGGTGTCCTTCTTGAGCGAGACATTGGTCTTGCCGTCCATGGTGTAGGCGTAGGCGGGGGAGATGGTGGCGACGCCGCCAGCGGCGACGAGAGCCGCCGCCGCCGCGACGCCGACGATCCTGCGGGTGATCTTCATGTGGCCTCCGTGAGCCCTAGGGGTTGATCGCTGCCATCGTAGGGGGCCGAGGACCCCGGATGCAGCCTCGGGGCGCGGACGCGACGAGGGGCCAGGGCCGGCGTGGCCCGGGCCCCTCGAACGCTCAGGGGTGGTGCGGGGGACTACTTCACCGTGATGCGGATCTTGCCCAGATCGGCCCCGGGCTTCAAGGAGAGGTTGAGGACCGTGTTGAGGGTGTCCACGAGCTCCTGATCCGACGTCAGGTGGAGGTGACCCTCGCGGAAGGTCCCGTTGTTGTTGAGCTGCTTGATCTCGAAGAGGACGGCCTCGGTTGCCGCCAGCGGGATGTACAGCGCCACGGTGCCGGTCTTGTTCTTCCCCAGGGTGATGACCGGCTTCTGGGCCTCGAGCCCGAGCATGTTCATGGCGCCGTCGTGCTTGATGACGTTCTTCGTGACGTCCACGATCGGGAAGGTCAGTTTGTTGCCGGAGATCTTCGCGGGCGAAACCGCCGTGATCTGGCTGTAGAGAGCCTTGTAGCTGCCCTTGAAGGAGATCAGGGTCGTGCCGGTCGCCTTCTTGACCGGGGCTGCCGAGATCGCGGCGGGAGCGGCGGCGAGGCCGGCGCCGGCCACGAGCGCCGCGGCGGCGGCGAGGCCGACGATCTTGTGGGTGAGCTTCACGTGTCCTCCGTGGACGTCAGGGCCCCGGGGGGTGGGGGCCGGCCGCCCACAGCGGGCGGCACCTGTGATCCTCACAAACGAGGGGTCCCCGAGGCAAACCCGCAGGGGCTTCGGCCCGCCCCCGCGGGAGGGGCGCCTCATCGGGGGCGCTGCTCGTCGGGGACGCTGCTCGTGAGGGACGCTGTCCTGGCGAGAGGATGGCAGCGTGAGCGGCAGCAGCGTCCCCGACCTCCTCCTCGACGC
Source organism: bacterium (assembly GCA_046096085.1). GTDB lineage: Bacteria > Actinomycetota > Actinomycetes > S36-B12 > S36-B12 > Mxb001. The sequence continues at coordinate 6,188 of JBJTJS010000117.1, read as the reverse complement.
CCTCGTGGAGGAGGTCGGTGCCGCGCACGTGCTCACCGACCCCGATCTGGTCGCCCCGTACGCGCAGGACTGGACCCGCCGCTGGAGGGGGGCGGCGCTGGCGGTCGTGCGTCCGGCGTCCACCGCGGAGACCGCCGGGGTCGTCTCCGCGTGCTTCCGGGCCCGCGTCCCGGTCATCCCCCAGGGCGGCAACAGCGGCCTGGTGGGCGGATCGGTTCCCGGTCGCGAGCCGGGCGCCCTCGGGCCCCCGGTCATCCTGTCGACGCGTCGCCTGACCCGCCGTGACCCCGTCGATGGCATGGCCGGTCAGGTCACGGTCGGGGCCGGGGTGTCCCTCGGGGATGTCCAGCGACATGCCGCTGCCGCGGGGTGGGAGTACGGCGTCGACCTGGCTGCTCGCGACACCGCCACCATCGGCGGGACCGTCGCCACCAACGCGGGCGGCATCCGCGTCATCGCCCACGGCATGACGCGCGCGCAGGTGGCCGGAATCGAGGCGGTCCTCCCGGATGGGCGCATCGTCGAGCACCTGTCCGGCCTCGCCAAGGACAACACGGGGTACGACATCGCGGGCCTGCTCACCGGCAGCGAGGGGACACTCGGCGTCATCACGGCCGTGCGGCTGCGCCTGCACCGGCCGCACCGTCCGAGCTCGGTCGCCCTCGTCGGAGCGACGTCGTACGACGAGGCACTCGACCTCATGCACGCCGCGGTGCATCCGGGCGTGACCCTGCTGGCGGCGGAGGTCATCGACGAGACCGGCATGCAGTTGGCCTCCGCCGTGTCGGGGCTGCCGTGGCCGCTGGAGCATGCGCACCCGCTCGTCCTCCTCCTCGAGGTCGCCGACGGCGGCCAGGGGGAGGGATTCGACGCCGACGTCCTAGGCGATCGCGATGTCGTTCTCGGTCTCGACGCGGCGGAGCGCACCCGCCTGTGGTCCTTCCGCGAGCTGCAGTCCGAGGCGTTCTCCTCGCTCGCCACGCGCGAGTCCGGGGGCGCGGCGCACAAGCTCGACGTGTCCGTTCCCCTGAGGCGCTTGGCGGCCTGCGCCGACGAGCTGCGTCGTCGGATGGAGGACTACCCGGGGGTGGTCGCCTTCGGGGTCTTCGGCCACCTCGGCGACGGCAACATCCACGTGGAGATCGTCGGGCCGGATGCCGACGATGAGCAGGTGGATCGCCTCGTCCTCGAGGCCGTCGCGGCCGAGGGCGGGAGCATCTCCGCCGAGCACGGCATCGGCCGCGCCAAGGCACACCTCCTGGGCCTGAGCCGCAGCCCCGAGGAGATCGCGGCCATGCGGGCGATCAAGGACGCCTGGGACCCGGGCGGCCTCATGAACCCCGGCGCGTTGTTCCCTTAGGTTCACTCCTGTCACACCTACCCTGCTGGAATGAGCGTCCTCACGCTCGCCACCGGCACGACGACCGCACCCCAGGGCGTCGTCGCGTCGGCACGCCGTCCGGCCCTCGACGGCGTGCGCGCCCTCGCCGTGGCGGCGGTCATGACCTACCACCTCGGCGCCGACTGGCTGCCGGGCGGATTCCTCGGGGTCGACGTCTTCTTCGTGCTCTCCGGCTTCCTCATCACCTCGATCCTGCTCGACCAGGCCACGGAGACCGGGCGCATCCGGTACGGCGACTTCTTCGCCCGGCGTGCCCGCCGGCTCCTGCCCGCCCTGTACCTCCTGCTCCTCGCCGTGTGCGCCTGGTCAGCGTTCATCGCGATGCCCCGGCAGATCGGCGACCTTCGCGGCGCCGGTCTCGCTGCACTGGCCTACGTCGCCAACTGGTTCTTCATGCTCACCGGCCAGTCCTACTTCGACCAGATGGCGGGCCCGTCCCCGCTGGAGCACACCTGGTCGCTCGCGATCGAGGAGCAGTTCTACCTCGTGTGGCCCCTTCTCCTGCTCTTCTTCGTGCGCCGATTCTCCCCGCGCGTGACGGTGACGCTCCTTGCGATCGGCACCGTCGCATCCGTGGGGCTCATGGCGCTCACGTACGACGCCGGCGACCCCTCGGTGGCGTACTTCGGCACCCTCACGCGCGCTCACGAGCTCCTCGTGGGCGCGATCCTCGCGATCGCGGTGCACCGGGGGCTGTCGGTGTCGCCCCAGTGGCGCTGGACCGGCTGGCTCGCCATCGCCGCTCTGTGCTGCGCCTTCGCGCTGGTGGACGACACCGGCGCGTTCTACTACCGGGGGGGCTCCCTGGTCGTGTGCCTCGTCGTGGCGTGGCTGCTGCTGATCCTGGGCGCCGGCGCCCCCGGCGGCGGGCCGACGCGCGCCCTGTCATGGCGGCCGATCGTTGCGCTGGGGATCATCTCCTACGGCGTCTATCTCTGGCACTGGCCGCTCATCCTCTGGCTCACCCCGCTCGCGACCGGGCTGGACGGTCCCTCCCTCGACGCCCTCCGGGTCGGCGCCACCCTGGTGATCGCGATCGCCTCCTACCTCGCCGTCGAGAGGCCGATCCAGCGCGGGTCGGTGTTCGGATACGCCCTGACCCCCCGGCGACTGCTCGTCATCGTGCCGATCCTCACGGTCGCCATGGCCGGCCTCATCGTCGCCGCGACGGCGCGGGCCGACCAGGCGGGGCAGCAGGTCCGGGCGCCCGGGATGCTCACGCCGGCCAGCGAGTCGGGCGCCCCCACGGTGGCCATCGTGGGCGACTCCATCCCCGAGGAGATCATGGGGCAGTTGGGGGAGGAGGCCGCGAGGCGCGGATGGAACGTCGTCCCGCTCTCCTTCGGCGGCTGCCCGGTGACCGGCGCATTCCAGGTGGACTGGGACGGGTCGCCGCTCAGCTTCGCCCGCCGCTGCTCGGAGGACGTGCCGAGGGCGCAGCGCGCCGCTCTCGAGCAGTTCCGGCCCGACGTCGTGCTGTGGTACTCGAATCGGGAGCGCTACCCGATCCGCGTCGACGGGCAGGTGCTCGAGAGCGGCAGCGAGCAGCACGCCGCTCGACTCTCGCGAGACCTGGACCGCGCCTACCGCCGCCTCACCGAGTGGGGAGCCTCGGTCGTGGTGGTGCTCCCGGTGCCGAAGGCACCGTCCCAGGGCGGCACGTGCGCGGCGAACCCGGCGACGATGGGCTGCGAGGGATACCCCGACTACCACGACTCCTTCGCCCGCCTGGCCGCGTCGTACCGCGAGCTCGCCGACCGCTACCCGGGCCGCGTCACCCTCGTGAGCGTCGACGACCTGCTGTGCTCCCCGGGCCCCCCCTGCCCCGCGCTCACGCGCGACGGCCAGTACCTGCGCCCCGATGGCGTGCACTTCTCCGAACCCGCGGCGCGATGGTTCGTGCCACTGCTGTTCGATCGCGCCGGCATCCTGGCCTAGGCTCGCCCGCGTGAGCGAGGAGATGCCCGTAGTCGGGATGCGCGAGCCCTGCCCCTGCGGATCCGGGAAGCGCTACAAGGCCTGCCACGGCAAGGCCGCGTCCCGCGCGGCCACGCGGCAGGTGAGGCGCCCCTTCCAGGGACTGGCCTCGGAGTGCGACTGGGTCGCCTTCCGGGAGATCGTGCCCGCCGCCACGGCCCCGCTCGCTCTGGCGAGCGCCAGCGACAGGTCGGTCACGCTCACGACGGTCCTGCCGCTGGCGTGGCCCGCGCTCGTGCGCGACACCGGCGAGATCTTCCTGGCGCTGCAGACGACGACGGGATCCGGCGACCCCAGCCGCGATGCCGCGGAGGCGCTCCAGCGCGCCCTCGAGGCAGATCCCGGCACCCCCATCCCGCCGACGGGGCTCCCCGGCGAGGGCCCGAGACTGCAGGACCTGCTCGCCTCGAACCCGCTCGAGGTGACGGTCCACGCGGACTTCGACTACTGGATGAGCGAGGGTGCCGGGAGCGACCCCCAGGTGCGCGACAGCCTCGAGCGGGCGAACTCCCGCGTGATGCCGACGGTGCGGCTGTCGTCGGTCGAGGCGGCGTACTGGGTCGACATGGGGGAGAAGGTGTTCCTGCGGTGGGTCCTGCCGGAGGACGAGGAGCGGCTGCTCGACGCGTTCGCCCGTCTCCGGGCGCGGGGGGAGGACGTCCTTCCCGAGGTGCCGTCGCGCTTCGTCGGGTCGTTCCGCGCCGACGGGCTGCTCGTGCCCGTGTGGGAGCTTCCCGAGCGGACCGAGGCGGCCCGCCTCGAGGATGCTGCGGTCGCCTACCGGGCCCTGCTCGACGCGACCCTCGCCGACCCCTCTCCCCTGACGTCGGCCGAGCGCAGCGCCAGGGCGGGTCTCCAGACCCGGCAGATCACCCTGCGCTGACCCGCTGAGGCTCAGCGCCGCGGTGTCGTCGCTAGGCCCGGATGAACTCCACGAGCGTCCAGGCCGCGAGAGCGGCGAGCACCAATCCCGAGATGATGCGGATGCGCCACAGCGCGACCCGCTTTTGCAACCAGCCACCGATGAGCACGGCGATGGCCGCCACGGTCACCAGCGCGAGCCATGCCCCGATGAAGACCGAGACCGGGTCGCCCGTGCGCGCTGCCATGCCCGCGGTGAAGATCTGCGAGAGGTCGCCCCATTCGGCGGTGAAGAGCACGACGAAGCTGGTGGCCCAGATCCGCCAGCCGGAGTCGACCTGGGCCGGAAGGCCCTCCAACTCCTCCTCTTCCTCCGCTACGGCGTCCCCTTGCGGCTTCGCTCGGAACCCGGAGACGAGGAGGAGCACCGAGCCGGCGGCGAACAGCACGAAGGTGACGCCGAGGACGAGACGCTGAGGGAGCAGGGCGAGCAGGCCGCCGGCCGCCACGGCGATCGCGCACTGCACCGCGAAGGCTGCGATCACGCCGAGCCAGACGGGCAGCCGCCGGTATCGGGTCGAGAGGACGAGGGTGGCGACGAAGGTCTTGTCGGGAAGCTCGGCGGGGAAGAACAGGGCGAAGGCCACGACCGCCACGCCCAGATCGGGGACGAGATCGGGCACGATCAGCGGCTCCGGCCCGTGGGCGCCGGACGGAGCCCGCCCGGGGTCGGGACGCGTGAGTGGCCGGGCACGTCGGCGAGCCTAGCCGTGAGGGGCCGACTGCCCCGGCGACTAGAGTGCCGGGGTGAGCCTCGACCAGTCGACCCTCGGGATCCTCGTGATCGTCATCGGGGTGGTGGCGCTCGCCTCCCTCGTGCTCTCCGTGATCCTGGCCGCTCGCATGGGGAGGATGCGTCAGCAGTACGCCGTGCTCTCGGGCGACAACGACGAGGAGTCCTTCGTGGAGGCCGTCGCCCGCAAGCAGGAGGAGGTCAAGGCCCTGCGGGGGGACGTCGCGCGCTTCGTGTCGGAGATGCGGGCTACCCAGGCCGATCTCACCCAGGCGCTGCGCCACGTGTCCGTGGTGCGCTACGACGCCTTCGGCGACATGGGCGGCCGCATGTCCTACAGCCTCGCGATGGTCGACGATCACGGCAACGGCGTGGTGCTGTCCACCGTGCACGCCCGAAGCGAGTCACGCTCCTACATCAAGGAACTGCGCGGGGGCATGGCCGAGGTCTCGCTGTCCCCCGAGGAAGAGCAGGTCGTCTCCGAGGCCATCGCCGACATCCCGGCGAGCACCCGCCCGGCGGGATCGAGGCCCCGGCGCGAACGCCGCCTCGCCCGCGAGGACCGGTCGGCCTGACCTCGCGTCCGTGAGACATGGCGACGGCCCGGCGCGCGGAGTGCGCACCGGGCCGTCGAAGTGAACGCGACTAGGCCTTGACCTTCACCCGGCCCATGCCCGTGAAGTGCGCGTCGTTCCACGGCGTCCCGACGACCTTGCCGATGACGACGCCGATGCCGTAGTCCGAGGCGTGCACGACCTTGCCGTTGCCGATGTACAGCGCCACGTGGTGCGCGCCGTTCTCGAGGTAGAAGGCGAGGTCGCCAGGGAGGGCGTTCCTAAGGGAGACCCGCTGGGTCGCCTTGTACTGCGCGACGCTGTAGTGCGGGAGCTCGACACCGCCCGCCCGCCAGGCGAACAGGGTGAGACCGGAGCAGTCGAAGGCGTCCGGCCCATCGGCTCCGGCGGCGTAGGCGTCGCCCACCTGCTTCATGGCGCGGCGTACCACGGCCTCGCGGATGCGGTCGAGTTCGGCCTGGAGGCGCTGTGCCGAGGCCCTCTGGGCCTGTGCCGATGCCCGCAGCGCGGCGGAGTGCTCGCGGGCCAGATCCACCGTGGGTGCGGCAGCGGGGGCCTGCGCCACAGCGGCGGCGGGGGC
>JBJTJS010000116.1:0-4424 GCA_046096085.1 bacterium | reverse complement strand
GCCCTCGTAGGTGTACCAGGCACCGGACTTCTTGACGATGCCCGCGTCGACGCCCAGGTCGATGAGGCTTCCCTCGCGGGAGATGCCCTCGCCGTAGAGGATGTCGAACTCGGCCTGCTTGAAGGGCGGGGCCATCTTATTCTTGACGACCTTGACGCGGGTGCGGTTGCCGACGGCCTCCGTGCCGCCCTTGAGGGTCTCGATGCGGCGGATGTCCAGGCGCACGGACGCGTAGAACTTCAGCGCCTTGCCGCCCGTCGTGGTCTCGGGCGATCCGAACATGACCCCGATCTTCTCGCGCAACTGGTTGATGAAGATCGCCGTCGTCCCGGTCTGGCTGAGCGCGCCGGCCATCTTGCGCAGCGCCTGGCTCATGAGCCGGGCCTGCAGGCCGACGTGGCTGTCGCCCATCTCCCCCTCGATCTCCGCACGCGGCACGAGCGCGGCAACGGAGTCGATGACGATGAGATCGATCGCGCCCGACCGAACGAGGGTGTCGGCGATCTCGAGCGCCTGCTCGCCGGTGTCGGGCTGCGAGACGTACAGGCTGTCGAGGTCGACACCCAGGCCCGAGGCGTAGGTGGGGTCGAGCGCGTGCTCCGCGTCGATGATGGCGGCGATGCCGCCTGCCTTCTGCACATTGGCGATGGCATGCAGCGCGACCGTGGTCTTGCCGCTGGACTCCGGGCCGTAGATCTCCACGATCCGGCCGCGGGGCAGGCCGCCGATGCCCAGGGCGACGTCGAGGGCGATGGACCCGGTGGGGATCACCTCGACGGGGGCGCGGCCCTCCTCACCCAGGCGCATGACCGAGCCCTTGCCGAACTGGCGCTCGATATGGGCGAGTGCGGCGTCAAGGGCCTTCTCGCGGTCGGTGCCGGGGGTGTTGCTCTCCTTGGCGGCCATGGCCTCTCCTCGTGTGCTGAGCCGGGGTGCCCGGCGCTGTCGTTGTCGTCAGAGGCGACCGTAGGACGGGGGTCCGACAGTGGCTCCGGGCGCCGGTGGGGCTGTGGAGAGAGGCGCCGTGGCCCACAGTAGGACGAACAGGTGTTCGAAGTCCCGCGACACGCCGGAGCCCCCGGACGGATGGGCTCCGCGGATCGGACACAGTGGCCCTGCGGAGGTGGGCCATGGACAGGTTCGCAGGGAAGACGGCGGTCGTGACCGGCGCCGGCGGAGGCATCGGCACGGCGATCGCGGCACGCCTGGCCAGCGAGGGAGCCCACGTCATCGTCTGCGACGCCGTCGCGGATCTGGCTCAGGCCACCGAGGAGCAGGTGACCGATGCGGGGTTCAGCGCCTCCCCCGCGGTCTTCGACGTGGCGAACGCTGACGAGGTCGCGAACTTCGCGCGTGAGGTGCTCGAAGTCCACGGACGTGTTGAGGTGCTCGTCAACAACGCGGGCATCAACCGACGCGGACCCCTGCTCGACCTCACCGACGACGACTGGCACGCGACCATGCGCGTCAATGTCGATTCGATGTTCTACATGTGCCGTGCGTTCCTGCCGAGCATGGTCGATGCGCGCCGCGGCACCATCGTCAACACCGGTTCGCAGTGGGGTGTGCACCCGGCCCCCGGGCACATCGCCTACAACGTGTCGAAGGCCGCGGTGATTGCCTTCTCCCAAAATCTCGCGCGCGACTACGCGCCGATGGGCGTGCGCGTGAACGTCGTCTGCCCCGGCGAGATCCTCACCCCGATGGTCGAGGCGGGGCTGGCCAAGAAGGGCCTCACCGAGGCCGATCTGGCTGCCAAGGTGCCCTACGGCCGCCTCGGCAAGCCCGAGGAAGTCGCCGCGCTCGTGGCCTTCCTGGCCTCCGACGAGGCGGCGTACATGTGCGGCTCCGTCGTGGAGATCACCGGGGCCCAGGCGGTCTACTGAGCGGGGTGCCATACACCAAGCAGGTGTATGGCGATCCACATGTCGCGGACCAATATCGACATCGACGACGAGCTCATCCACCGTGTCATCGCGCGCCACCACCTGACCACGAAACGAGAGGCCGTCGACTCGCCCTGCGCGCGCTCGCGGGCCAGCCCATGACCCGAGCTGAGATGCTCGAATACTTCGGGGCCTTCCCGGACCTCGGGACGCTCACCGACTCCCCTGCGCCCGATGCTGGTCGATGGCTCCTACTGGATCGGCTATCTGCGCGGTGATGATGCCGCCGTGCCCCTGCGCGACCTGATCGCTTCAGGAGCGGACATCTACGTCACCGATCCGGTGATCATGGAGGTTCTCGCGGGCGCACAGCATGCGAGTGACTATGCCGCGTTGCGTCGGTTCATAATGCATCAGGCTCTCGCGCCTTTCGATCCGGCATCTGACTTCGAAGGCGCAGCGCGCGCGTACCTCACCGCCCGTGCGCAGAGGATCACACCCAGTGGCCAGGTCGGCTGCGTGGTCGTGGCAGTTGCAGCACGCACCGGACTTCCCCTGGCCACCCTGGACTCCCAGCAGCGCCACATCGCTGACCTGGTGGACGTCCGCTAGCCCAGGGCGATGATGTCCCGGTGCCCCAGGCCGGCCCTTCGGGCTGGGGCTAGGGGTTCTGCGACGAGGATGCCCCCGACCCGGCCCCCGCGGGGCGTGCCCGGCCCCACGCGGCCACGAGAATCGCCAGACCGACGACCGGGGCTGCGGCGGCAGCACTCAGCACGCCGTACGACGAGAAGGCGACGATGAGCCCGGCGACCGCTCCCCCGACGGCCCCGGCGGCGTTCATCACCAGGTCCGACAGGCCCTGGACCGACGGCCGCTCCACCGCGCCAACGTCGTCGACGAGAAGAGTCGATCCGGCAATGAGCGTGCACGACCATCCCAGGCCCAGGAGGAACAGCCCGACACCCAAGAGGACCACTTGGTCACCTGCCGTCAGGCCGGCGAGGACGTACGACACCAGGAGCAGGACGATCCCGGCGACGATCACCGGGACACGGCCGAAGCGATCGACCGACCACCCGACGACGGGGGAGAACGCGTACATGCCCGCGACATGCACGCTGATGACGAGGCCGATGAGCGTGAGCGTGACGTCGACGTGGGCCATGTGAATCGGCGTCATCACCATGACCATGATCATCGCGACGTGCCCGATGGCGATGGCACTCATGCCGAGCAGGGCGCCACGGTTCCCGCGGAGGTGCTCGATGCCGTCTCGCAGCCGGGGCTTGGCAGCCTCGATACCGGCCGCGGCGTCCTGCTGCGCGCGCAGTTGCACCGCGAGCCGGTAGGGGTCGGGGCGCAGGAAGGTGATGAGGATGAGCGTCGCTCCCAGGAGCGCGAGGCCGCACACGACGTAGGGTCCGGCAAGCTGCGGCAGGCCGAGGGCCAGTCCGAGCGACCCTGACGGACCGAGCAGGTTGGGGCCGAGGACGGCCCCGATGGTGGCCGCCCAGACGACGTAGGAGAGCTGGCGGCCTCGCCGATCGTCGACCGCGAGGTCCACCGCGGCATAGCGGGCCTGGTATCCCGACGCGGAAGCCACGCCTACCAGAAGGCACCCGATGAGGACGAGGACGATGTTGAGCCACAGCGCCCCTGCGATGACGATGAGCGAGCCCGCCGCGCCCATTCCGTAGCCCACCGCCAAGGACGCGCGCCGCCCCTTCGATAGGGCAAGACGCGCGAGCGGCAGCGCCATCAGCGCCGCCCCCAGGACGCCGAACGTCTGCGCCAGCCCGGCGACGCTCTCGCTGCCGGAGACCGATGCGGCGATGAGCGATCCCGCCGCCACGGACCCGGCGATCGCAATGCCGCTGAGGACCTGACTGCCCGACAGGACCCCGACGGTGCGCCGCTGGATGCGGGCGACTTCCGGAGCGGTCAGTGTCGCGCCAGGCTGCGCCTCCGAGGTCACGGCGGCGACGCTAGCGCAGCAACCCCGGGACCTCGACGGCCCCGCACACGGCATCCCAGATCTCGCGGGTGTCGATCCCAGCGTCGATCGCCTGGAGCACGGTGCGGTCCCCCAGGTCGGCGAGGACGTAGTCGCCGGCCCAGGAGCGGGCGTACTCCGCTCCGAAGACGGCGTCCATCCGCTCCCAGAAGTCCGTCAGCCTCACGGCCCCAGTGTGCCGGGACTCCGACGAAGGTCCTCCCCCGGGCGGGGCCAGCGGCGAGGGGCGAGGATGGCCGCGTGCGAACCCCTTCGGCGACGGCGACTGCCGTGCCGTTCACCCAGGCCACGGCCGCGTGGTTCGCGGGGGCGTTCTCCGCGCCGACGCCGGCGCAGGCCGGGGCATGGGCCTCCATCGCCGAGGGGCGCGACGTTCTCGTCGTGGCGCCGACCGGGTCCGGCAAGACCCTCGCCGCCTTCCTGTGGGCGATCGACCGCCTCACCTCCACCCCGGTTGAGGGGGCGGAGGTGGGGGCCCCCCCCCCACCGCTGGGCGCCACCCCCCGCCCCGCCACCCCGCG
>JBJTJS010000115.1:0-4639 GCA_046096085.1 bacterium | reverse complement strand
CACTACGAGGGCACGCACCTGCACGGGTACTTCTGGTCGGCGGGGGCGCAGCGGCGGCCCGGCGTGAGCCTGGTCAACGGCTCCGACGGCCCGGTCAGCGACAGGCTCGCCGCTGGGGCGGTCGATGCCGTGGCCCGCGGCTACCACGCCATCACCGTCGACGGCCCCGGCCAGGGCTACGCGCTGTACGAGCAGAAGCTGTACTTCCGCCACGACTGGGAGGCCGTCATCACCCCGGTCGTCGACTGGCTGCTCAAGCGTCCCGACGTCGACCCGCAGCGGATCGTCCTGTCGGGCCTCAGCCAGGCCGGCTACTGGGTGCCCCGGGCGGCGGCGTACGAGCATCGCATCGCGGCCGCCGTGGCGGACCCCGGCGTCGTTCGCGTTGGCGACTCGTGGACGCGGCACTTCCCGCCGGAACTGCTGCAGATGCTCGATGCCGGCCAGGCAGCGGAGTTCGACCAGATCATGGATCAGTACGGCAAGCAGGACCCCGGCGTGATGCTCACCGCCGCGAAGAGACTGGAGCCGTACGGCACCACGTCCATCGCGAAGGTGCTCACCGAGCTCAAGGCCTGGGATCTCACCGACGACGCCCCCAAGATCACCTGCCCGATCCTCATCACGTCGCCGGAGGACGAGCAGTTCTGGCCCGGGCAGTCCCAGGAGCTCTACGACCTCGTCACCGCGCCCGGCAAGGAGCTCACGACGTTCACCGCCGCCGAGGGGGCCAACTGGCACTGCGAGCCGATGGCTCCCCAGGTCCGGGGCCAGCGCATCTTCGACTGGCTGGACGCCACGCTGGCGTGATCGCGCGTCGCCGGGCGGACGCCGCCGCCGTGGCATGCTTCGCTCCGCCTTCATCGGGAAGGTGCACCGACTCGTCCCCCGAGGAGTGACGTGACGTCAGCGATGTACCGCTCCCTCGCCGCGTTGGCGGTGATCGCGTGCCTGGCCGTTCCCACCCTGATGTCCGCGCCGGCTCAGGCCGCGTCGTCCGCGGCGTTCCTCAAGGGCACCTGGGTGGGGCCGCTCCAGGGCTTCACCAGCCCGGAGTTCTGCGGGGGGCACGGCCACTGCACGGGCACCGAGAAGATCATCATCACGAAGGTCAAGGGGCGCGCGGCCAAGGGCACCTGGCAGTACCGCAGCGACTCCGGCGGGGGCTGGACCGATCCGCAGCCGCTGTCCTTCGTCGTGCGCGCGGCCGACGACGGCACGTGGGAGGTCTACGGGTCCCATGTCGGCGGCGTCTACGAGGGCGTCTACACCCCCTGGACCGGCGTATTCGAGATGGCCTACATGAGTCCCGAGGACGTCGGCGGGACCATCTTCATGAAGCTCACGAAGAAGAAGTAGTCGCCGCGTCGAGGTAGTGGACTCCCGTGAGCTCCTCTCGCACCGTCCACAGGTGGGCCGCGTCGGCGACGTCGCGCGCCGCTCCGGACATGCTGACCAGCCGCGGGTGCCCGCGCTGCTCGCCGAACCCGTCGGGGCCGACGTAGTCGCCGTTCACGATGCCGGGGTAGGTCGCGGCGTAGAGCGTGGGCAGCGCGCCCATGTCGGCACCCTGTGCCATGACCTTGGTGACGAGCGCCATGACCTTGCTCTCCCAGGCGCGGCCGCGCATCTCCGGGCCGACCGCCTGCAGGTGCGTCGAGGAGTAGCCGGGGTGCGCCCCCGCGGAGATGACCGGAAGTCCGGCGGCGGCGAGGCGCCGGGCGAGCTCGCGCATGAACAGCACGTTGGCCAGCTTGCTCTGGCCGTAGGCGCCCCACGTGCGGTACTTGCGCTCGCCCATGAGGTCGTCGAAGTTCATCTTCCCCATGCGGGGGGCCTGCGACGACACGGTGACGACGCGCGCCCCGGGCCGCAGGGCGTCGAGGAGCCGACCCGTGAGCGCGAAGGGGCCGAGGTGGTTGGTGCCGAACTGCATCTCGAAGCCGTCGGCGGTGCGCTTGTGCGGGATCGCCATGACGCCGGCGTTGTTGATGAGGAGGTCAAGGCCGTCAGGGTGCGCCTCGCGCCAGTCCGCGGAGAACGCCGCGACCGAGGCGAGGTCGGCCAGGTCGAGCCGGCGTACCTCCACAGCGGCTCTTGGGGCCTTGGCCTCGATGCCTCGGGCGGCGTCCTCGCCCTTGGCGGTGTCCCGGACGGCCATGGTGACGCTGGCCCCGTGCTGGGCGAGGGCGAGGGCGGTCTCGAGCCCCAGCCCGGAGTTGGCCCCCGTGACGATCGCCCTGCGCCCGGACTGGTCGGGGATGTCCGCCGCTGTCCACTTGTGTCCCATGGGGCCAGTCAACTGCTCCCGCGCCCGGGCGGCGAGCCGGGTGGCGCCGACTCGATTTCCGGCCGCCTCAGGGGTCCATGTACGCTTCACGGGCGTTCCAGCGCCCCTTTAGCTCAGTCGGCAGAGCGTCTCCATGGTAAGGAGAAGGTCTACGGTTCGATTCCGTAAAGGGGCTCGGCGGGCTTCCCCAGGACCTCGGGGGATCCCCAGGGCGGAGTAGCTCAGCCTGGCAGAGCAAGCGGCTCATAATCGCTGTGTCGCCGGTTCAAGTCCGGCCTCCGCTACTCGCACGACGGCACGACCAGCATGACGGCACGACCCGCATGACGGCACGACCCAGGTTGGGCACGACAGGAGGAAAGATGGCCAGCAAGTCCGCAGACATCCGGCCGAAGATCACCATGGCGTGCCAGGACTGCAAGAACCGCAACTACATCACCAAGAAGAACCGGCGCAACGACCCGGAGCGCCTGGAGATGGCGAAGTACTGCCCGAAGTGCAACAAGCACACGGTGCACAAAGAGACTCGCTAGTCGCGTCGCATGCCGCTGAACGCCGAGCTCGTCGGGCGCAGCTACCCCCCCACGCCCGCGTACCTCGTGGGCCGGGAGAAGGTCCGCGAGTTCGCTCGTGCGATCGGCGAGACCAGTCCCGCGTGCCACGATGTCGACGCGGCGCGGGCCATGGGCTACTCCGATGTCATCGCGCCACCCACGTTCGCGTTCGTCGTGGCCTACGCCGGGTCCAGCCAGGCCGCGCTCGACCCTGAGCTCGGCCTCGACTACTCGCGCGTCGTGCACGGTGAGCAGCGGTTCTCCTACGAGCGCCCCATCGTCGCGGGCGACGCGCTCGTCGCCACGGCCACGATCGAGGGCATCCGCTCCGTCGCGGGCAACGACATCCTCACCACCCGGGTCGACCTCGACACCGAGGCCGGCGAGCGCGTGGCGACGACGTACACCGTCATCGTGTCCCGCGGCACGGCGGAGGAGTCCTGATGGCGCCCGCGTACGCCGACGTCGAGGTCGGGACCGCCCTGCCGGCTCAGTCGTTCCCGGTGACGCGGCTGACCCTGGTGCGCTACTGCGGGGCGTCCGGGGACTTCAACCCCATCCACTGGAATGAGCGCTTCGCCACGTCCGTGGGGCTGCCCGACGTCATCGCGCACGGGATGTTCACGATGGCCGAGGCGGCGCGCGTGGTCACCGACTGGGCAGGCGACCCCGGTGCGGTGAAGGAGTACTCCGTGCGCTTCACCCGCCCGGTACCGGTGCCGGACGACGACATCGGATCGGTCATCGAGGTCGCCGGCCAGGTCACCGAGCTCCTGGGCGATGGGCGCGTGAAGGTTACGCTCACGGCGACGTACGAGGGGCAGAAGGTCCTCGGCAACGCCGTCGCGATCGTCCAGTTGCCGTGAGCGAGGCGCTGGCGGCGCTCACGACGCTGCGCGTGGGCGGACCGGCCCGAAGCCTCGTCACCTGCCGCAGCGAGGACGAGATCGTCGAGGCCGTCCGCGCGTGCGACGCGTCGGGGGAGCCGGTCCGCGTCGTGGGCGGCGGCAGCAACCTCGTGGTGGGCGACGAGGGGTTCCCGGGGACCGTCGTCCTCGTGCGCAGCCGCGGGATCGAGGCGGAGGCGGACGACTGCGCGGGTGCCTGGGTGAGCGTCGCGGCCGGCGAGCCATGGGACGACGTCGTCGCGCGAGCGGTGGCCGAGGTGTGGGGGGGGCTCGAGGCGCTGGGGGGGAGCCCGGGGCTCACCGGGGCGCCGCCGATCCAGACCGTCGGGGCGTACGGTGCCGAGGTGGCCGACACCATCGCGCGGGTCCGCGCGTACGACCGGCTCTCGGGGGAGGTGACGACGCTCGCGGCGGGGGACTGCGGGTTCGGGTACCGCACCTCGCGCTTCAAGTCGGAGGCGGGGAGGTACGTCGTGCTCTCGGTGACGTTCCAACTGCCCCTGGGATCGCTGTCGGCGCCGGTGCGGTACGCCGAGTTGGCCGATCGTCTGGGGATCGCCGTGGGGGAGCGGGCGCCGCTGGCCCTGGTGCGCGAGGCGGTGCTGGACCTGCGTCGCGGCAAGGGAATGGTCCTTGACGATGCCGATCACGACACCTGGAGCGTGGGCTCCTTCTTCACCAACCCGGTGGTCGATGCGGGGGCTGCGCCCGAGGGCGCGCCGCAGTGGGCGCAGCCGGACGGACGGGTCAAGGTGAGCGCGGCGTGGCTGGTGGAGCGCGCGGGCTTCCCGCGCGGGTTCACCCTGGACGGTCGCGCTGCGGTGTCGGGCAAGCACGCCCTGGCGCTCACCAACCGCGGCGACGCGTCGGCCGCCGATGTGCTGCGG
>JBJTJS010000114.1:0-5476 GCA_046096085.1 bacterium | reverse complement strand
GCCCTCGGGGCCGCAGTACGCCCCGCCCCCGGTGTGGCCCCCTCCGGGCGCTCCGGCACCGGCAGCACCGGCGCCCGCGGGCACCGCGGCTCCCCAGGCGTACCCGCCCGGCTACCCGGCGGCGTACGCGCCCGGCTACCCGGCGGCCTATGCCCCCGCCTACCCGGCCCCTCGGCGTACCTCCACGAATGCGATCGTCGGCCTGGTCCTGGCGATCCTGTCGTGGGCCGTCTGCCCCGTCGTCCCCGCGATCGTGGCGCTGTTCCTCGCCCACTCCTCCTCACGGGAGATCGAGGAGTCCGGAGACACCGTGGGGGGAGAGGGCCTCAACACGGCGACCCGGATCATCTCCTGGATCAACATCGGGGTGTGGGGCGCCGTCCTCCTCATCTTCGCGGCCTTCACCCTCGTGTTCGTGATCCTGGGCCTGGCCACGTCCGCCTGACCCGGGCCCGACCCCCGATTTGGTCGCCTCGGCGCCGTCGGGTATCTTCTTCCCTTGTGCCCGGGGCCCGTCCCCGGGTGCCCGCGTGCGCCGGGCCGCCGCAAGGCGACCGGACCCGGTCTCCCGACTGCGATTGTGTCGGTCGCCATCCCCCCGGGGATTGCGACACACCCGACCGCGGGTGCGGGATGAATCGGTAAAAACGGACATGTCGGCAGCGTGACACCGCACGACCCGATGCTCACCGCACGAAACGGAGACGCAGTGCCCACGATCCAGCAGCTGGTCCGCAAGGGCCGGCAGGACAAGGTCGCGAAGAACAAGACGCCGGCTCTCAAGGGCAGCCCCCAGCGGCGCGGCGTCTGCACGCGCGTCTACACCACGACCCCCAAGAAGCCGAACTCCGCCCTGCGCAAGGTCGCCCGCGTGCGCCTCTCGTCGGGCGTCGAGGTCACGGCCTACATCCCCGGCGTCGGCCACAACCTCCAGGAGCACTCCATCGTCCTGGTCCGCGGTGGCCGCGTGAAGGACCTGCCCGGGGTCCGCTACAAGATCATCCGCGGCGCCCTCGACACCCAGGGCGTGAAGAACCGCAAGCAGGCGCGGTCGCGCTACGGAGCCAAGAAGGAGAAGGGCTGATGCCGCGCAAGGGCCCCGCGGGCAAGCGGCCGGTCATCATCGACCCCGTCTACAGCTCGCCCATCGTCACCCAGCTCATCAACAAGATCCTGCTCAGCGGCAAGCGCTCGACGGCCGAGAGCATCGTGTACGGCGCCCTCGAGGGCTGCCGGGAGAAGACCGGCACGGACCCCGTCGCGACCCTCAAGCGCGCGCTCGACAACGTCAAGCCCACCCTCGAGGTGCGGTCCCGGCGAGTGGGTGGCGCGACGTACCAGGTCCCCGTGGAGGTCAAGCCCGGTCGCAGCACCACGCTGGCCCTGCGGTGGCTCGTCGGCTACTCCCGCCAGCGCCGCGAGAAGACCATGACCGAGCGGCTCATGAACGAGATCCTCGACGCCTCGAACGGCCTGGGCGCGAGCGTCAAGAAGCGCGAGGACACCCACAAGATGGCTGAGTCCAACAAGGCATTCGCCCACTACCGCTGGTAGTCGGCGCAGCCCGACGGGCGCGGCACGCCCGCCCCGCCGGGCCCCACGGCAGACGACGAGAGACGACGGAAGGTTCGACAGTGGCTATCGCGACCGGCATCGATCTGGCCAAGGTCCGCAACATCGGGATCATGGCCCACATCGACGCGGGCAAGACCACGACCACGGAGCGCATCCTCTTCTACACCGGGATCAACTACAAGATCGGTGAGGTTCACGAGGGCGCGGCGACGATGGACTGGATGGAGCAGGAGCAGGAGCGCGGCATCACGATCACGTCGGCCGCGACGACCTGCGAATGGAAGGGCCACCAGATCAACATCATCGACACTCCCGGCCACGTGGACTTCACCGTGGAGGTCGAGCGCTCGCTGCGCGTCCTCGACGGTGCCGTGGCGGTGTTCGATGGCGTCGCGGGCGTCGAGCCGCAGTCCGAGACCGTCTGGCGCCAGGCGGACCGCTACAAGGTCCCCCGCATCTGCTTCGTCAACAAGCTGGACCGCGTGGGCGCCGAGTTCCACCGCTGCGTCGACATGATCGTGTCCCGCCTCAACGCGACGCCGCTCGTCCTCCAGATCCCCATCGGGGCCGAGGGCGACTTCAAGGGCGTCATCGACCTCGTCCGCATGCGCGCCCTGGTGTGGCCGGGCGAGACCCAGAAGGGCGAGGACTACATCGTCGAGGAGATACCCGCCACGCATGCCGAGGCGGCCCAGGAGTGGCGCGACCGCCTCCTCGAGACGATCGCCGAGGCCGACGACGCGATGATGGAGAAGTACCTCGAGGGCGTGGAGCCCTCGGTCGAGGAGCTCGAGGCCGCCATCCGCCGAGCCACCATCGCCGACAAGCTCACCCCGGTCCTGTGCGGCTCGGCGTACAAGAACAACGGCGTCCAGCCGATGCTGGACGCTGTCGTGGCCTACCTCCCCTCCCCGCTCGACGTGGCCGCCATCGAGGGCCACGCCCCGGGCAAGGAGGAGGAGGTCATCGAGCGCAAGCCCTCCGAGGAGGAGCCCTTCTCCGGCCTGGCGTTCAAGATCATGAGCGACCCCCACCTGGGCAAGCTCACCTACGTCCGCATCTACTCCGGTGTCCTCGAGTCCGGCTCGGCCGTGCTCAACAGCGTCAAGGACCGCAAGGAGCGCATCGGCAAGATCTACCGGATGCATGCCAACAAGCGCGAGGAGATCCCCAGCGCGGGCGCCGGTCAGATCGTGGCCGTCATGGGCCTGAAGGACACCACCACCGGCGAGACGATCTGCGACCCGGCGAAGCCGGTGGTCCTGGAGTCCATGACCTTCCCCGCGCCGGTCATCTCCGTGGCGATCGAGCCCAAGACGAAGAGCGACCAGGAGAAGCTCTCCACGGCCATCCAGCGCCTGGCCGAGGAGGACCCGACCTTCCAGGTCCGCACCGACGAGGAGACCGGCCAGACGATCATCTCCGGGATGGGCGAGCTCCACCTCGAGGTGCTCGTCGACCGGATGCGTCGCGAGTTCAAGGTCGAGGCGAACGTCGGCAAGCCGCAGGTCGCCTACCGCGAGACGGTCACCAAGGCCGTGGACAAGGTCGAGTACACCCACAAGAAGCAGACCGGCGGATCCGGCCAGTACGCGCGCGTGATCATCTCCCTCGAGCCCACCGGCGGCGCCGATGGCGGCTACGAGTTCGCCAACAAGGTCACCGGCGGCCGCGTGCCCAGGGAGTACATCCCGTCGGTCGACGCGGGCTGCCAGGAGGCCATGGAGTACGGCGTCCTCGCGGGCTACCCCATGGTCGACCTGAAGGTGACGCTCCTCGACGGCCAGTACCACGAGGTCGACTCCTCGGAACTCGCGTTCAAGATCGCCGGCTCGATGGCCTTCAAGGAGGCTGCGCGCAAGGCCAACCCCGTCCTGCTGGAGCCGATGATGGCCGTCGAGGTCATCACGCCCGAGGACTTCATGGGAGACGTGATCGGCGACCTCAACTCCCGCCGTGGCCAGATCCAGGCCATGGACGAGCGGGCCGGGGCGCGCGTGGTGCGCGCGCTGGTGCCGCTCTCCGAGATGTTCGGCTACGTGGGCGACCTGCGCAGCAGGACCCAGGGCCGGGCCAGCTACACCATGCAGTTCGACTCCTACGCCCAGGTTCCTCAGAACGTGGCGACGGAGATCATCGCGAAGGCTCGCGGCGAGTAGTCGCGGATCGAAGAACAACCCAACACAAGTACAGGACCCCCGATCCGCGAAAGCCGGACGGACCGAAACGAAGAGGAGCCCACCGTGGCGAAGGCGAAGTTCGAGCGGACCAAGCCGCACGTGAACATCGGCACCATCGGGCATATCGACCATGGCAAGACGACGCTGACCGCGGCGATCACCAAGGTCCTGCACGACAAGATGCCCGACATCAACCCCTTCACGCCTTTCGACCAGATCGACAAGGCGCCGGAGGAGCGTCAGCGCGGTATCACGATCTCGATCGCGCACGTGGAGTACCAGACCGAGGCGCGCCACTACGCGCACGTCGACTGCCCCGGCCACGCCGACTACATCAAGAACATGATCACCGGCGCGGCCCAGATGGACGGTGCGATCCTCGTGGTGGCGGCCACCGACGGTCCCATGCCCCAGACCAAGGAGCACGTCCTCCTGGCCCGCCAGGTCGGCGTTCCCGCCATCGTCGTCGCCCTCAACAAGTGCGACATGGTGGACGACGAGGACCTCCTCGAGCTGGTCGAGATGGAGGTCCGCGAACTCCTGTCGACCTACGAGTTCCCCGGCGACGACATCCCCGTGGTGCGCGTGGCTGCCTTCCCGGCGCTCAACGGCGACGAGAAGTGGGGCGACTCGATCATGGAGCTCATGGACGCCGTCGACACCTACATCGCCACCCCCGAGCGCGAGATCGACAAGCCGTTCCTCATGCCCGTCGAGGACGTCTTCACGATCACCGGCCGCGGCACCGTCGTGACCGGCCGTATCGAGCGCGGCATCGTCAAGGTGAACGAGGAGGTCGAGATCGTGGGTATCCGCCCCGAGTCGACCAAGACCACGGTCACCGGCGTCGAGATGTTCCGCAAGCTGCTCGACGAGGGCCAGGCTGGCGAGAACGTCGGCCTGCTCCTGCGCGGCACCAAGCGCGAGGACGTCGAGCGCGGGCAGGTCGTCTGCAAGCCGGGCTCGATCACCCCGCACACGGAGTTCGAGGCCCAGGTCTACATCCTGAGCAAGGACGAGGGCGGTCGCCACACCCCGTTCTTCGACAACTACCGTCCGCAGTTCTACTTCCGCACGACGGACGTGACCGGCGTCGTGCACCTGCCCGAAGGCAAGGACATGGTCATGCCCGGTGACAACACCGAGATGAAGGTCGATCTCATCCAGCCCATCGCCATGGAGGACGGCCTGCGCTTCGCGATTCGCGAGGGCGGCCGCACCGTGGGCGCCGGGCGCGTCACCAAGATCATCAAGTAGTGCCCCTCCCGGGGGCGGCGATGTCGCCGCCCCCGGGTCCGGGACCCGCACGACACAGCAGCGGCACCCAGACCGAAGGACGGCGAAGCCACCATGGCGGGACAGAAGATCCGAATCAGGCTCAAGGCCTACGACCACGAGGTCATCGACTCGTCGGCGCGCAAGATCGTCGACACGGTCACCCGCACGGGCGCGCAGGTCGCGGGCCCGGTGCCGCTGCCGACTGAGAAGAACGTCTACTGCGTCAGTCGCTCGCCTCACAAGTACAAGGACAGCCGCGAGCACTTCGAGATGCGCACCCACAAGCGCCTCATCGACATCCTTGACCCGACTCCGAAGACCGTTGACTCGCTGATGCGGCTGGACCTGCCGGCGGGCGTCGACATCGAGATCAAGCTGTAAGGACTAGTTGACGATTGGCACAAATGTGATGGGCATCCTGGGCACCAAGCTCGGCATGACCC
>JBJTJS010000113.1:0-2080 GCA_046096085.1 bacterium | reverse complement strand
GCCGATCGTGATGCGGGAACTCGCCGGCAAGGGGGTCCGCTTCCCCAACGCCTTTGTGCCGACGTCGTGGTGCTGTCCGTCGCGGACGAGCCTCCTCACCGGCAAGTACTCCCACGGCACCGGTGTGTGGGAGAACACCCCCGTCGACAGCTACGGCGCCTGGCCCGCCTTCGCCAACGGCGGCGAGGAGAAGGACACGCTTGCCACCCGGCTCAACGACATGGGCTACCGGACGGGCCTTTTCGGCAAGTACCTCAACGGGCTGGAGGAAGCCCCGCCGCGCTACAAGCCGCCCGGCTGGGACGTCTTCGCCGGGCTGCTCAAGGGCTCCTACTGGAACTACCACCTCAGCAATGACCCGATCGCCGGCCGGCCGGGCCGTCGGACGTACCTCACCGACGAGCTCGGCGCGCAGACCGTGCGCTTCATCCGATCCACGCCCGCGGACACCCCGCTCTTCGCGATGTTCACCCCCTTCGCACCGCACATGCCCTTCGATCCCGGCCCCTACGCCGGCGAGACCCGGCGTAGGGGGCTCACCGCGCGGGTGATGAAGGAGACTCAGTGGCCCAGCCCCTCGGTGAACCAGGAGGACATGACCGGCTACCCCCGGTACATGCAGCGGCTCAAGCCCTCGGAGACCTTCGATAAGCGCGAGGGCTACACGTTGGATCAGGTCCTCATGCGCACCCAGGACATGCTCGTGGGGGTCGACAAGTCGGTGGGCACCATCATCGAGGCCCTGCGGGATACCGGCAGGCTCGACAACACGCTCATCGTCCTGGTGTCCGACAACGGCTACCTGCTCGGCGAGCACCGGCTGCAGCGCAAGAACGTCCCGTACGACCGCTCGATCCGCGTCCCGCTGATCATGAGGTTCGACGGGCACCTCGGGCGCGGTGTCGTCGACGAGCGCGTGGCCGCCGCGAACATCGACATCTACGCGACGGTGATGGACGCTCTCGGCACCAGCAATCCCTCCGTCGACGGGCGCACGCTGCTGTCGTCCTCGCCGTATCGCTCGGGAGTCCTGCTCGAGGCCACCTCCTGGCGCAACCTGCGCCGGCCCGCCTACTGCGGATGGCGCGAGCGCGACTTCCTCTTCGTCCGCTACAGCACGGGCGAGGAGGAGTTCTACGACTACCGCGAGGACCCGTACGAGCTGCGCAACGCCATCGACGACCCGCGGTACGACTCCCTCGTCGACTCCATGCGCCAACGCGTCCGCGAGGAGTGCAATCCGCGGCCTCCGACCTTCACCTGGTCCCCCGCCGAATCCCGGGGCCAGCCTCCCTCGCCTCCCCTGAACGTCGTCGCCCGCGCACAGCCGCGTTCCGCCGTTATCGACGTGACATGGCGGGCACCGAGCGAGACCCATGGCGCACCCCCGGATCTCTTCCGCGTCACGTCCTCCCCCGCGGGGCTCGAGTGCGAGGTGAGGCCCGCCGATGGCACGGGACTGCAGTGCACGTTCACCCGCGCCGATCCCGGGGTGGAATACGTCTTCTCCGTGGCAGCGACCTCCGCGGCCGGAACGTCGCAGGCGGCCGTCTCCGACCCCGTGGTCCTGGAGTAGTCCCCCATGCCCCTTCGCGACGCCGTCCCGCAGGACGTCCCCCTCGTCCTCGACATGATCCGCGAACTCGCTGAGTACGAGCGCGAACCCGACGCTGTGGAGGCAACCGAGGAACTCCTCGCCGACGCGCTCTTCGCCCCGCAGCCAGCGCTCTTCTGCCTCATCGCCGAGACCGACGCGGGAGAGCCCGCGGGCTTCGCCCTGTGGTTCCTCAACTTCTCGACCTGGCTCGGCCGGCACGGGATCTACCTCGAAGACCTCTACGTCCGCCCGCAGTTCCGCGGCCAGGGATACGGCAAGGCGCTTCTCGCCGAGCTCGCGAGCATCTGCGTCGAGCGCGGATACGGACGCCTGGAGTGGTGGGTCCTCGATTGGAACGAGCCGGCGATCTCCTTCTACCGCTCGCTCGGGGCCACCCCCATGGACGAGTGGACCGTGCATCGGGTGACCGGCGACACGTTGCGCTACCTAGCGGCGGGCTCCTGACCCGATCCTGTCGACCGC
>JBJTJS010000112.1:0-3697 GCA_046096085.1 bacterium | reverse complement strand
GGATGCGTCTTCCACACCCGCTGCTTCGTGGCGCAGGATCGCTGCCGGACCGAGAAGCCCGAGCTGCGCGTCATGGGCCCGGACCACCGAGTCGCCTGCCCCGTCGCCATCACCGAGCCGCTCCACGGCGCGGTCATCCACGGGCCGGACTCCGGCCTCGTGGAGCCGCTGGAGGAGGAGCCGGGCTACTTCAGCGAGAGCGTCACCGACCTCGGGGCGGTGGGGACGACCCGGCTGGACTCGGGGAACCCCACGGACGAGGGGATCTAGCGGAGGCGGACCTGCGCTAGGCGTAGTTCCTCGGGACGGCGGCGCCGAGGTAGCGGCCGAAGAAGTCCACCTCGGCGCGCAGCAGGTTCTCCGCCACCACCTCCTGCGGAGTCATGTGCGTGATGCCGGAGAGCGGCAGCACCGCGTGCGGCCGGCCGGCCGCCAGCAGGGCCGACGACAGCTGCAGGGTGTGCGCGACCACGACGTTGTCGTCGACGAGCCCGTGGATGATGAGCAGCGGCCGGCTCAGCCCGGGGGCGAGTGGGAGCAGCGACGACGCGTGGTACGCCCCCGGGTCCTCGCGCGGATCGCCGAGGTACCTCTCGGTGTAGGCGGTGTCGTACAGCCGCCACTCCGTCACGGGGGCCCCGGCGACCGCCGCATGGAAGACGTCGGGCCGGCGCAGCACCGCGAGCGCCGCGAGGTAGCCGCCGAACGACCATCCGCGGATGCCCACGCGGCCGACGTCGATGTCGTCCGGGAACTGCTCGGCGACGCCCTCGAGTGCGGCGACCTGGTCGTCGAGCGCCGGGGTGGCGAGATCGCCCTTCACCGCTCGATCCCATGCCGGTCCCCGACCGGGAGTCCCGCGACCGTCCGCGACGATGACGCAGTACCCCTGGTCGGCGAGCCACTGGTCGGTGCCGTAGGAGAGGCCGCCCTCGACCACGAGGCGGGCGTGCGGGCCGCCGTACGGCGACATGATGACCGGCAGGCGCCGTGCGCCGGGGACGTGACCGGCGGGGAACAGCACGGCGGTGCGCAGATCGCGCGCGCCCGCGGTGGTCATCGTCACCCGGGGGGAGATCACGGGGGTCTCCACGAGGGATGCGATCGCGGCGACGCGCCGACCGTCCTGCCAGGCCTCGACCGTCGTCGCCGTCGTGTCGAGGGATGTCGAGGACGTGACGACCGTGCCGCCACTGCGGCGGGCTCCCACCATGCCGCGCGGCAGGTCGCCGAGCAGGGCCTCGACCTCGCCGGCGTAGGACACCCGGTAGACCGAGGAACGGGTGGGATCGTCCGTGGCCGCGATGAGCACGTCGTCGGCACCGGCATCGAGGATGGCCTCGACCTGCAGGCCGGGAGGGGTGAGGGGGACGTCGTCGCACACGAGCCGGTAGGTGTCGCAGTCGCGGTCCGCGATCACCTCCAGCACCGCGCCGGACGGGGCGCGCGTGGGCGACCCCGGGACCACGTCGATCCAGTCCGGGTCGCGTCGATCCCGCAGGATGCCGGCCTGCGCGGTGTCCGGGTCGACCTCGAGGACGAGCTCCCGGCGCTGGTCGCGCGAGAGCACGGCGATGAGCGGGGGCCCGGAACGACTGACGCTCACCTGCGCGAGGTAGGGGAACTCCGTGCGATCCCAGGGAACCTCGGTCCGCTCGACCTCCCCGTCCTCGTCCAGGCGGATCAGCCACAGGCTGACATCGGCGTTGTCGGTGCCGGCCGCGGGGTAGCGGTGCGCGCGCGCGGGCTGCTCGGGATGGGCGGGGTCGGCGATCCACCAGGTGGCGACCGGTGCGTCGTCGCACCTCTCGACGAGGAGCCCGGACCCGTCGGCGAGCCACCAGTAGCCGCGCACGCGGTCGAGCTCCTCGGCGGCGATGAAGTCCGCGAGCCCCCACGACTCGGTGTCGGCCACCGGGACGCACAGGGCCATCTCGGTCCCGCCCGCCAGAGGCGCGACGTAGAGACCGCGGTCGCTGACGAAGGCTGCCTTCGCGCCGGTGGGGTCGGGGCGCGGATCGATCACCGGCCCGGGGGCGGCGAGGCGGACCGGCTGCGCGTCGACGTCGTCCAGGCGGACGGCGTACGGCGCCCCGGACAGCGCGAACGCGGCGACGCTCACGTCGCGGTCGACGGCGTAGTCGGTGATGCCGCCGCTCACCTCGCGCAGCCGCTCCCTGCGGGCCCGCTCCTCGGCGGGCAGGGTCTCCTCGTCGGCGAGCAGCGCCCGCGGGTCCGCGACGCACCGCTCGGCGGGCTCGTCGCCGGAGAGGTCGAGGACCCACAGGCAGGTGAGCGGATCGTCCCCGCCCCTCGTGCGCAGGAAGGCGATCCGCCGGCCGTCGGGCGAGGGCACGAACGCGCGCGGCGCCCCGAGGCGGAACGCGCGCGAGCGGGCCCGCTGGCGCGGGTACGACTCGGCCGGCTCGTCGCTCATCGGGCTATCCTGCCCCACCATGAGCGAACGGCGCCTCCTGCTGGTCCATGCCCATCCCGACGACGAGACGATCGGCACGGGTGCCGTCATGGCGAAGTACGTCGCCGAGGGCGCCGACGTCACGCTCGTCACCTGCACGCTGGGCGAGGAGGGGGAGATCCTCGTGCCCGGCCTGGCGCACCTGGCGGCGGACCGCGAGGACCGCCTCGGGGAGCACCGGCAGACCGAGCTGGCGGCGGCCATGGCCGAGCTCGGCGTCGAGGACTGGCGGCTGCTCGGGGGGCCGGGCCGCTACCGCGACTCCGGCATGGCCGGCACGCCGGGCAACGAGCGCGCGGAGGCGTTCTGCCGCGCCGACCTGCTCGACGCGGCCGTGGCGCTCGTGCCGGTCATCCGCGAGGTCCGCCCCCAGGTCCTCGTGACCTACGACGACTTCGGCGGCTACGGCCATCCGGACCACATCCAGGCCCACCGCGTGGCGATGTACGCGGCAATGCTGGCGGCAGCACCGACGTTCCGCCCGGAGCTCGCCCCGGCCTGGGATGTCGACAAGGTGTACTGGACGGCCTTCCCTCGCAGCATCGTGCGCGCCGGGATCGAGGCACTGCGCGCTGCGGGCGAGACCACGGGCTTCGCGGAGATGGACCCCGACGACATCCCGTTCGCCATCGACGACGCGCTCGTGACGACGGCGGTGCCGGCAGGGGACTACCTCGATCGCAAGATGGCGGCGCTGCGCGCGCACGCCACCCAGGTGGCGGTCGACGGCGGATTCTTCGCCCTCGCCGACAACGTCGGCTCCGAGGCCTTCGGGACCGAGTACTTCCGCCTCGTGCGGGGCGCCGCCGCCGGTCCCTTCGACGACCTGGGCCGCGAGACGGACCTGTTCGCCGGTCTCGCCCCGGCATGACGTCGCCCGCGAGGCCCGGCCGCGCCGTGCCCGCGGTCCTCGGCCTCCTCGCCGGGGTGGCCATCGGCCTCCTGGCCGGGTTCCTCCACGCGGTGCGCACCCCGGTGGGCGGGTTCTCCGTGCCCGGGGGGGCGGTCCTCGCCCTCGGCCTGGTGGTGCTGCTCGTCCGCGCGGCGGTCGACCTCAGCCGCGGCCGCTGGGCCGGCTGGTGGGCCTTCGCGGGATGGCTGGCCGCCACGGTGGCCCTGTCGGTGGAGGGCCCGGGCGGGGACCTCGTGGTCTCCGCGGGGGCCCGCCCCCTCGCCTACCTCTTCGGCGGGGTCGTCCTGGGGTCGGCCGCCGCCTCGATC
>JBJTJS010000111.1:0-7604 GCA_046096085.1 bacterium | reverse complement strand
GAACGATCTCCTCGACGGTGCGCACCGAGAGGCCCTCCGCGACGACGCGCTCCGCCAGTCGATCCATGTCGTCGGGGTCGTCGAGCGAGAGCAGCGCCCGAGCGTGTCCCGCGCTGATGACGCCCGCGGCCACGCGGCGCTGCACCGCGGGCGGGAGTTTGAGGAGGCGCATCGTGTTGGCGACCTGCGGGCGCGAGCGGCCCAGCCTTTCGGCCAACTCCTCCTGCGTCCCCCCGAAGTCCGCGAGCAGCTGCTGGTACGCCGCCGCCTCCTCGAGAGGGTTCAACTGGGCGCGGTGCAGGTTCTCCAGGAGTGCGTCGCGCAGCATCTGGTCGTCGGCGGTGTCGCGCACGATGGCCGGGATGCGCTCGAGCCCCGCCTCCTGGCATGCGCGCCAGCGGCGCTCCCCGGCAACGAGCTCGTAGTGCGGACCCTTCTTCCTGGCCTCCCGGCGGCGGCGCACCACGATGGGCTGGAGCAGGCCCACCTCGCGCACGGAGTGCACGAGCTCGGCGAGTGCCTCGGGGTCGAACGCCTGCCTGGGCTGCCGGGGATTCGGGACGACGTCGTCGGGAGCCACCTCGACATAGACCGCGCCCTCGACCGGAGCCGGATCCGCGGCAAGCGTGGACGCATCGCGCGCCTCGGGCTGCGTCGGGATGAGCGCGCCCAGGCCCTTGCCGAGTCCCCGTGTCGCCGTCGAGCCGGGGTTCCCGCTGCGCTGGGAGGCCTGCCGCGTGTCTGCCATGTGCGATCCGTCCTGTGGATAAATTGTGGATAACTATGCAGGGTCCGACTCGGCGAGCTCCCGGGCCGCGTCGACGTACGCGAGGGCTCCCGAGGAGCCGGGATCGTAGGCCAGGATCGTCTGCCCGTACGACGGGGCTTCGGACAGGCGCACCGACCGGGGAATGACGGTCGGCAGGACCCGGCTGCCGAAGTGGGCGCGGACCTCCTGGACCACCTGCGCCGACAGCCTCGTGCGGCCGTCGTACATGGTGAGCAGGACGGCACCGACATGCAGGCCCGGATTGAGATGGCGGCGCACGAGGTCGACCGTCGCGAGGAGTTGGGAGACCCCCTCGAGGGCGTAGTACTCGCACTGGACGGGCAGGAGGAGTTCCCGGGCCGCGACCAGGGCGTTGAGGGTGAGCAGACCCAGGCTCGGGGGGCAGTCGATGATGACGAAGTCCAGCGGGCCGCCGTGCGCCTCGGCATGCCGGGGCAGATACGCCTGGATCGCCCGGTCCAGGCGGCCCTCGCGAGCGACGAGCGAGACGAGTTCGATCTCCGCCCCCGCCAGGTCGATGGTGGCCGGGGCCGCCCACAGCCGGCCCTCCCCCTCCGGGCAGGACTGCACGATGTCCGCCAGGGGCAGGTCCTGGGTGAGGACCTCGTAGACGCTGGGCGTGCCGCTGTGATGGTCCATCCCGAGGGCGGTGGAGGCGTTGCCCTGGGGGTCGAGGTCCACGACGAGGACCGAGTGCCCGCCCCGGGCCAGGGCGGCCGCGAGGTTGACGGTGGTCGTCGTCTTGCCGACGCCACCCTTCTGATTGGCGATCGCGAGGACCCGCGTCACCGGCCGTCCTCCCCTGCCGGCTCCCCCGAAGCCTCCGGGAGGGGCCAGCCCAGGCCGGTGGGCACCCCGGGCGGTGTTTCACGGGAAACATCCGCCGCGGTGTCACCGAGACGTGTTTCACGGGAAACAGGCCATCCCAGGCCTGTGCGGAGTGCGATCACGGACACATTGTGCACCGCTGCGGGAGCGGCTGCGACGCAGAGTGCCCGCTGGATGTAGGACGCTGTCCCAGGCCCTAGCATCCCGGCGTGGAGACCTGGGGGCTCGTGCTCGTCGAGGCCGCCATCCTCCTCGGGGCCGTCGTGCAGGGGTCGAGCGGGCTCGGCTTCAACCTCACCGCGGCTCCCATCGTCAACGCGATCATGCCCGGGCCGCAGTCCGTGGGACTCATCAATCTCTACGCGCTCCTGCAGAACGCGCTCCTCGTCACACGGGAGAAGGGCCGCATCCGCTGGGAGGCGTTCCGCATCCTCGGGCCCTCGCTCGCGATCGGCGTCGTCATCGGGTTCGTCATGGTGCGTCTCATCCCCGATGCCGTCATGCCCATCCTCGTCGCGGTCTCGGCACTGGCGTCGCTCGTCACCCTCGTCGCGTGGCGCTCCGGCTCGAGTCCCGCGTCCGGCGTTACCGCGGGGGTGTGGAGCGGGGCCATCAATACCTACGCGGGCGTCGGCGGGCCGCCGGTCGCGTCGTACCTCATCAGCCAGGGCTGGTCGCACGGGGACTTCCTGCGCACCCTGCAGGTGGCCTTCATCGGAATCGACCTCGTGAGCCTGCCCATCCTCGGACTTCCCGCGCTGCCGTGGTGGTTCTACGCCGTCGGCCTGGCCTGCCTCTTCGCGGGCAACCAGATCGGGTCCTTCCTGCGCACCCGCCTGACCCAGGACCAGGCGATGCGGCTGTCGCGCACCGTCATCGCTGCGGCCGCGCTGGTGTCCCTCGGCTATTCGGCATACGCCCTCGCGACCTGACGTCCCCCGCGATCCCGGGCCTAGGCACGCACCGCCCGCACCACCGTGGTCGCCGGGTCCACGATCCCCTGGCCGCACTCCACGACCTCGACCTCGCGCACCCCGAGCCGCTCGAGCGTCGCGCGGGCCGCCTCCACCTCATCGAGCGCCGTACGTCCCTTGAGCGCCAGCAACTCCCCACCCGGTGCCACGAGGGGGACCGCCCACGAGGCGAGCCGGTCCAGCGGAGCGACCGCCCTCGCCGTCACCACGTCGCCGCGCAAGCCGCTGCCGCTGCGGGGTACCTCCTCCGCACGCGCGCGCACGATGCTCACGCGCTCGCCGAGACCGAGAGCAGCCACCGACTCCTCGAGGAACGTCGCGCGCCGCAGGAGCGGCTCGACGCACGTCACCCGAAGGTCCGGGCGCACGATGGCCCACACGAGGCCGGGCAGCCCGGCGCCGGATCCCACGTCCACCACGGAGGCACCCTCCGCGACGAGGGGCGCCACGACCGCGCAGTTGAGCAGATGCCGGGTCCACAGCCGCGGCACCTCCCGGGGCCCGATGAGGCCCCGCTCCACGCCGGCCCCGGCCAGGAGTGCCGCGTAGTCCTCCAGGCTCGCGCGCATCGCGGGATCCGCCGCGGCGGGCAGCAGTTCGAGCTCCGGAGGCGGCGGCGGAGCGGCCACGTCAGACGGTGCCCGCGCCTCAGGAGGCGCGGATCACGATGCGACGGTCCGGCTCCACGCCCTCCGAAGCGCTCACGAGGCCCGCCGACGTGACGGCATCGTGGACCACCTTGCGCTCGAAGGCATTCATGGGCGCGAGCCGCACCTGCTCGCCCGTGGACTGCACCTCCTCGATGGCCGCCCGGGCCATCTCCTCCAACTCGCGCCGGCGCGCGAGGCGGAATCCGGCGATGTCGAGCATGAGCCGGGAGCGCTCTCCGGTGGCCTGCGCTGCGGCCAGGCGCGCGAGCTCCTGCAGCGCCTCGAGGACCTCCCCGTCGGGGCCCACCAGGGCCGAGAGATCACCCTTGTTGACCTCGAGGATCGACACCTGCGCACGGTCACCCTCGACATCGATGTCGATGTCGCCGTCCAGGTCCGCGATGTCGAGGAGGGCCTCCAGGTAGTCGGCGGCGGCGTCGCCCTCGCGCTCGAGCAGGCCCGCGCCCGCCGATCCGTCGTCGCCCACTGTCTGCTCTCCTTCACGCGGCATGCTCTCGGCTCCCTCGATGCTCACGTGGATCCCTTCGTCGGCGCTCCGCCCGTCGCGCTGCCCTTGCCGCGCTTGCTCCGGGGCACGCGCTTGGGCTGGACGCGCTGGGGCGCCGGCGCCTCAGGCTCCTCGACGGCCGTGGTCGTGTCCGGCGCGGGTGCCTTGCCGGCAGCCTTCTTCGCGGCCTTGGCCGCTTTGCGCTCCTCCCAGGCGTCGAAGGCGGGAGTGCCCGGCTGCGGGTTGTTGCGGATGACGTAGAACTGCTGACCCATCGTCCACAGGTTCGTCGTGAGCCAGTAGATGAGGACGCCGATCGGGAAGTTGATGCCCCCGATGGCGAAGATGAGGGGGAAGACGTAGAGCAGGATCTTCTGCTGGCGCACGAAGGGGTTGTCCGGCGCCGAGTTCTTGACGATGAGCTGACGCTGCGTCAGGAACGTCGTCGCCGTCATGAGGATGATGAGGATCAGCGACAGGATCCGGGTGTTGATCGGGTTGAATCCGTCGGCGGCCACCTCGTCCGCGCCCATGAAGTAGCCGTAGAGGGGAGCCCCGAAGATCGATGCGTCGTGGGCCTGCGCGGTCAGCGGGTAGTACTGGTCCCAGGCGAAGACACCGGGCGCATCCGACTGCGGGTTGGACGGGCTGTACATCGCGATGCCCTGGAGCACCGAGAACAGAGCGAAGAAGATGGGGGCCTGCAGCAGGATGGGGAGGCAGGACGCGAGCGGGTTGGTCCCGGTCTCCCGGTAGACCTTCATCATCTCCTGCGACTGCCGCTCCCGGTCGCCGGCGTACTTCTTCTGGATCTCCTTGATCTGGGGCTGGATGATCTGCATGTTCCGCTGCGCCTTGATCTGCTTGACGAACAGCGGGATGAGCAGGATGCGGATGACGACGACGAGGCCGACGATGGACAGGGTCCACGTCCACCCGCTCGAGGGGTCCATGAAGTTGCTGAGCAGAGCATGGAACTGCACGAGGATCCACGAGACGGCCGTCTTGAGCCAGTCGAGGATGAACACGTGCTCTCCGCAGGGTCGGGTTGCTCAGGTAGGACGCGAGGCAGCCTGGTCCGACTGCTTCTTCCCGTCGGTGAAGCGTACGGCGCTCGGGTCGCGGGGCGTGCCGTCGGGGTGGATGTCGGGCTTCCAAGCACCGCGCGGCGGGACGGGGTCGAGACCGCCCAGGTTGAACGGATTGCACCGCAGCAGCCGCCAGGCGCCCAGCGCCACACCCTTGGCCACACCGTGGGTCTGCACCGCCTGCAGGGTGTACGCCGAGCAGCTGGGATGGAAGCGGCACGTGGGCGGCAGTATCGGCGAGATCGTGTAGCGATAGGCATGGAGGAGGCCGAGGGCCAGCCACCGCACGGGCGCCCCCGCCCACCACAGGACGAGGGCGAGCCCGTGCCGATCGCCGGCGGCAGGGGTTCCGGCACCAGGGGTGCTGGGGTCCGCGGTGCTGGCGGCAGGGGTGGCGTGAGCACGGGAGTGGGGGGTTTCGGGCGCGCCGGACTCCCCCTCTGCGTGGGTGCCGCCCACCGGGCCCAGCCGGCCGAGGGCCCGGGAGATGTCCGCCGAGAGGCGCTCGCTCGACGCGTGGGCCGCGTCGGGCAGCGCTCTCACGACCACGCGGCTGCCGGGCGGCAGGGCCTGGAGGATCGGGGGCATGACCGCGCGCATCCGCCGGGTCACCCGGTGCCGTTCCACCGAGGAGCCCACCGAGCGCCCGACGGCGAAGGCTGCCCGAGCCGGCCCGGCACCCCGGGGGGCGGGGGGGACGACGGCGTGGACGACGACGCAGCCCCCGCGAGCCCTCCGGCCGCGGCGGATCGTCTCCGCGATCGCTGATCGAGGGGTCAGTCGGTAGCGCTGGGGTAGCACCCTCGGCTCCGTGACGTCAGCACATGCCCGCGGGTGCCAGGGCGCAGGCGGTCAGGCCGACAGGCGGTCGCGGCCCTTGCCCCGGCGCGCAGCGAGGATGGCGCGACCGGCACGGGTCCGCATACGAGCCCGGAATCCATGGGTGCGCGCCCGACGACGGTTGTTGGGCTGGTACGTGCGCTTCGACATGGAATCTCCCGGGATGCGAACCCGTGGACTCCACGGGCCCTATGAGGGTACCGAGCCCGCCCGGGTGGATCAAACGCAGGGGCGGGTCCGTCAGGTCCCGCAGCGGGGCACCCCGGCCTCAAGGCGGCGTATCGAACCACTCCCGCGCGGTATCTCCCTCACGACACGCCGACGTCGTCCACATCTGCGGGCATCCCGTGGTTGTTGAAGCCCACCGGGGTCGCTAGGGTCGCGGCACGACGCAGAGCGGGGTCATCCACAGCTGTGGATAGCGCTGTGGGAAGCGTGTGACGCAGGTGCTTCTGAGGGAGAGGGGAGCCCAGATGGACGCCGCGATCCTCAACGACGTCTGGAGCCGGGCGGTCGACTCCCTGACCGACGGCTCCCTCACCCCGCAGCAGCGGGCCTTCGTCTCCCTGACCCGCCCCCTGGGCCTCGTGGAGGACACCGCCCTGATCGCGGCCCCCAACGACTTCACCAAGGACGTCCTGGAGACCCGGCTCAGGCCTGTGGTGACGGCCGCCCTCTCCGCCGAACTCGGCCGGGAGGTGCGCCTCGCGGTCACCGTGGATCCCGCGATCGCCAGTCCCTCGGACGACGACGAGGTCGATGTCGCCGCCGACGCGACCTACCAGCAGGAGTTCCCCCTCGCAGAGGGAGAGCCCGACGCCGCCGAGCCGCGCGAAGCCAGGCCCGGCACCGGCAGCCCCGCGGCGCGCGGCGAGGACGGACGCCTGAACGCCAAGTACACCTTCGACACCTTCGTCATCGGCTCGTCCAACCGCTTCGCGCACGCCGCTGCGGTGGCAGTCGCGGAGCAGCCGGCGAAGGCCTACAACCCGCTGTTCGTCTACGGCGGCTCCGGCCTGGGGAAGACGCACCTGCTGCACGCCATCGGGCACTACGCGCGCACGCTGTACAAGGGGACCAGGGTCCGCTACGTGAGCTCCGAGGAGTTCACCAACGAGTTCATCAACTCCATCCGCGACGATAAGGCGGCCGCGTTCCAGCGCCGCTACCGCGATGTCGACATCCTGCTCGTCGACGACATCCAGTTCCTCTCCGGCAAGGTCCAGACGCAGGAGGAGTTCTTCCACACGTTCAACACCCTCCACAACGCGAACAAGCAGATCGTCATCACGTCGGACCTCGCTCCCAAGCAACTGCAGGACTTCGAGGACCGCATGCGCTCGCGCTTCGAGTGGGGCCTCACCACTGACGTCCAGCCTCCCGACCTGGAGACCCGCATCGCGATCCTGCGCAAGAAGAGCGCGCAGGAGAGGCTGCAGGCTCCGCCCGAGGTGCTCGAGTTCATCGCGTCCAAGGTGTCGAGCAACATCCGCGAGCTCGAGGGCGCGCTGATCCGCGTGACGGCGTTCGCCTCTCTCAACCGCCAGCCGGTGGACCTGGCCCTCGCCGAGCTGGTGCTCAAGGACCTCTTCCCTGCCGATGCCGGTCCGGAGATCACGGCCGCCCAGATCATGACGACCACCGCCGCCTACTTCGGGGTGACGGTGGACGACCTGTGCGGATCCTCGCGCTCGCGTGTACTCGTCACCGCCCGGCAGATCGCGATGTACCTGTGCCGCGAACTCACCGACCTGTCCCTGCCCAAGATCGGGCAGGCCTTCGGTGGGCGTGATCACACCACCGTGATGCACGCCGATCGCAAGATCCGCCAGCTCATCGGCGAGCGCCGCAGCCTCTACAACCAGGTCGCCGACCTCACGGCCCGCATCAAGTCCCAGTCCCGCGGCTGACCGCACCCCCTCTTCC
>JBJTJS010000110.1:0-4106 GCA_046096085.1 bacterium | reverse complement strand
GGGTCGGCCCAGCCGAGCAGGCGCATGTTGAGCGGAGCACGCTCCTCGAGTCCCTCGCGCAGGGCGCCGTCGCCGCCGACGAGGTACTCGACCTCGGGCGTCGCCATCGCCGCGCCCACGAGCCGGTCGGGCCGCTTGACCTTGACGACGCGCGCGAGCCAGCCAGCCACGGGGCTGCCGGCGCGCAGGCCCTCGACGCCGAGTTCCTCGCGGGCCTGCGTCGGAGTCTTCCGCGGAAGATCCCGCACGCCGGGGCGCACGACGACGACCTTGTCCGGGGAGACGATCCGCGCGGCGACGAGGTCGTCG
Organism: bacterium; assembly: GCA_046096085.1. GTDB lineage: Bacteria > Actinomycetota > Actinomycetes > S36-B12 > S36-B12 > Mxb001. The sequence continues at coordinate 3,797 of JBJTJS010000110.1, read as the reverse complement.
CGCACCCGCTGCCCCGCGGCGAGCACGAGGTCCGACGCCGATGCCATGGCCTTCTCCGACCAGGAGATCCCCTGGACGACGCCGCGGGAGAAGTAGCCAGTGAGCAGGTGGCCGTGCACCGTGTGCACGAGCGCGGGACGGCGTCGCCCGAGCGAGAGCGCCGCAGCGCGCCCGACGAGGCCGGCCTTGGCGGTGTGGGTGTTGACGACGTCAGGCTGCACGTCGCCGATGAGGTCGCGTAACTCCCGGAGCGCGCGTACGTCGTCGAACGGCGACACCGCGCGGCCGAGGTTCTCCAGGCGGACCAGGGGCATCGTGTCGGCATCGGGGTCCTCGACCTCATCGCCCTGGACGTGACCGGTCGCGACCACCACCTCGTCGCCCGCTGCCGTCTCCTCGGCCGTGAGGGTCTCCAGCCAGCGCGCCGTACCGCCGAGGTTCACCCGGGCGATGACATGGAGGACCTTCACGGCAGCAAGGTTGCCATGACGCTTGTCACCCGATGCCTGCGGACTCCTCCACGACATCGACAATGCGCAAGTCGCCCGGGACAACATCCCGGAGGGCGCCGTGCGCCAGTGCCTGGACGTCGGGAAGGGAACTATCTCCGGCGACCAGGTCGGGCACATCGGGAGAGGACGCCTGCCAGTATCCGTCGCGCTGACGGTAGATCACGGTGATCTCTCGATGCTTCATGGTCTCCCCAACATCGCCAGTGCCTCGGGCTCGGCCATGCCCGCTTGATCGACCAACACTCTACGCACCATCCAGCCCGGAACGTCCCTGGAGCCGTGGAAGGCGAAGATGATCCGGGGCCTGCCATCGGCTACCAGCACGCGGTGACTGCCCCGAGCACGGACGATGCGGTATCCCAGAGGTTCCCTCTGCAAGATCCTGAGAAGTTGGCTGGCTCGCAGGCTGGGGAAATCGGCCACCGCCACAGAGTGGCTCAGAGTCGGGTCTCCGCTGCGGGTTCGTCCGCAGGGGCGCAGTCCCTCGGGGGCCCAGCGCCGTGGCGAGATGGATTGCGACCCCAGGGCAATACGCTCGGGCCATGTCCAAGCCGATCACCGTCCGCCTCGTCGGCGGCCTGGGCAACCAGCTCTTCGGCTACTACGCGGGTGCCGCGCTCGCCGCGCATCACGGCGTGCCCCTGCGCCTGGACACCTCGTGGACGCGCTACGGAATCACCGACCACGGCATCGAGATCCTCGCCCTCGATCTTCCCGGGGAGTGGATCGACAACGACTCCTGGCGGGCGAAGTTATCGGCGCCGGGGACAGTGCCGGGTCGCGCGTTCGCCAAGGCCCTGCGCGACATCCCCGCGCTGCGCAAGCCGCTGCGCATCCACGAGGCTCCGGGTGTCGGCGACGACCCGGCGCTGCTCGGCCAGCCTCCGGGCACCCGGCTGCGCGGCTACTTCCAGTCGTGGCGGATCGTCGAGTACGCCGTCCGGGCCGGCTACCCGCGCCGTCCTTCTCTGCGGCGCTCCAGTGCGTGGCTGGACGACATGGTGGGGCGCGCTGCGCAGGAGCGGCCCATCGCGGTGCACGTGCGACGGGGCGACTACGCGAAGGTCGACGAGTTTGGACTGCTGGGAGCGTCGTACTACGAGCCGGCGCTCGATGCCCTGCGCGGCCAGGGGATCGACGGGCCGGTGTGGCTCTTCTCCGACGAGCCGGCGATAGCCCGCCAGGCGCTCGGGCGGTACGCCGACGGCGCGGAGATCGTCGCCTCCGTGGACGGTCCGGCGACCGAGATGCTGGCGATGTCCCACGCGGCGGCGCACGTCATCGCGAACTCGACGTTCAGCTGGTGGGGTGCGTGGATGAACGATCCCGGCACCTCTGTGATCGCGCCGGACCCGTGGTTCGCGTCGGGGCCTTCGGTGACCGGCCTTATCCCGCCGACGTGGACACGTCTGCCGGCAGGCTGAGGCGGCTCGTCGCTGAGGGGACGATCGCGGACACCCTCTCGCTGCTATCGTCCGGTGCACGCGATATTGCGCGAACGCAAGAGTTATGGGGCGTCGCAAGTCTTGCGTTGCCGCAAAATCGGCCGTGGCGCTGGTTACGAGGGGATCTCGGCCATGAGGTTCTGGCCGCGCCGATCCCACAGCGCGATGATCTGTGCGAAGTAGAACTCGCCTCCGCCGGTCGGCGTGTAGCCCAGCTCGATGTAGACCTCCCCCGTGACGCCGTCGTAAGCCTGCGTGGTGGCCTGGAACTGGACCTCGCTGTCGAGGTCGACCATGATCTCCTCCCGACCCATCGGAATCGGATAGTGGCTGTTCACGGTGCCATCGCCGCAGGGGAATCCGGGGAACACGGTCGTCTGGTGATCGGTACTGGTCTCGACGGGGGTGCGGCACGGGTTGGGATCGATGGTCGCCGGCCAGACCACGTCGGCGACGGAGTCGTTGGAGACGATGGCCTGCACCCAGGCGGTCGCGTTGGCGTCGATGGCCACCGGGGCGAACGTCGTCGTCCACGTGTCATCGACCGGGGCCGGGTCGGCGACGACTCCTCGGGAGGTCGGGACCGGTGCCAGCGCCGTCGCGCGGTTCACGTGGACGTCGAGGTACTTCAGCGTGCGCGGGAGCTCCCTCTTGATCGTTCGCACTCGGAAGACGAGGTTGCCCTCGGCGGTGAGTTGCGGGGCCTTGAGAATGGCGAGCGCATGGTAGCCGTCGCGCTTCTCCGACGTGTCCCCCCAGGTCAGGGTCGCGATCGCCTTGACGCCGTCGCGATAGCCCATGCCCTTCCACGCTGCCACGAGCGCCTTGGGCGTGAACGTGCCCACGTGCCCCTCGCCGTCGCGCATGCCCAGCCAGCTGATCTGCGAGCCGGGGGGCACGGTGATGCGGTAGCGCAGGTGCCCGATCTTCTTGGCGCGGGCTGCTCCGCCGGCGACGTACACCAGCGCCTCGCCCTGCGGCTTGTCGGCCGCGGGGACACCGGCAGGGTCCGCGACGGGAGCGCCCGAAGCAGTCACGGGCGCGATGAGGCCGAGGGCCAGTGCCCCGGCGGCGAGTCCGACGATGGTCCAGCGAGTCTTCATGGGTCCTCCCGCGTCGAGCCGACGTCACGACGATAGGAAATCTCAGGGCCGGGACGCCACCCCGGCAGGGCCGGGACGCCACCCCGGAACGCGAACCCCCGTGCCACCCCGGTCCTCCTCGCCACCGTCTGAGTTACCTGAGTGGTGGGGTAAGCCGTCCTTATCCCACCACTCAGGTAACTCAGACGGTGGATGACGGGGGGGTGGGGGTCAGGAGGTGCGGCGTACTGCTCCTACCGTGACGGCGTTGGAGCGGGTCTCGTCGATGACGACGTGGATCCGCACCCGATCCTGAGTGCGCACGCGGAAGGTGAATCGTCCGCTGCTGGAGACGACCACGGTCCGTTCGATGACCTTGGCCCGCGAACCTCGGCCGATGCGCACATGTGCGGTCGCGGACGCGCTAGACAGACCCCAGGCCTGACCCTCGACGACGACCAGGCCGCCATCGCGCTGGCCCGCTCGCCTCGCGGTGATGGAGACCGCCGCCGGCTCGGTCTCCACCGTCATGCCGATGCTGATCGCGCGCATGCCGCCGTCAGGTCCGTGACCCACGATCTGGAGTACGCCGGCGCCGGGGGCAACGCTGGCCGGCATCACGCGAGACTCCCTGAAGGTGCCATCTGGTGTCGTGAGCGATGACCGCACCGGAAGCGCTCGGAGGTGCTCCCAATGGGCGACTTACCGCCGTCTGAGTTACCTGAGTGGTGGGATAAGCCCGCGCGGTCTCAAGCGGC
>JBJTJS010000109.1:0-4940 GCA_046096085.1 bacterium | reverse complement strand
CGCATGCGCCTGCCGGTCCCCGACCGCACGCTCGTCGAGGCCGCAGTGCACGAGACCACCGAGGCCAACCGCGACGAGGTGGGCTCGCTCGGCAGGCTGCGCATCACCTACACCGCGGGCGCAGGCGAACTGGGCAGCGACCGGGGCGAGGACGACACGACCCTCGTCGTCGCCATCGCCGCGACGTCGCCGTGGCCGGACTCCGCCGCGGTGATCACCGTCCCTTGGCCTCGCAATGAGCGGAGCCCGCTGGCCGGCGTGAAGTCGACGTCCTATGCCGAGAACGTGCTCGCCCTGGCCGAGGCCCGACGCCACGGCGCCTCCGAGGCGCTGATGCCCGATACGCAGGGGCGCCTGTGCGAGGGGACCGGATCGAACGTCGTCGTCGTGGTCGACGGGGTGGCCCTGACACCTACCCTGGCCACCGGCTGCCTGCCCGGCATCACGCGAGAGCTGGCCTTGGAGTGGTGCGCCCTCGAGGAGGGCGACCTGCCCATCGAGGCGCTCGCAGAGGCGACCGAGGTCGCGCTGCTGTCATCCACCCGGGACATCCAGCCGGTGCATCGCGTCGATGCGCACGCTGTCGCGGCCCCGGGCCACGTCATCGGCGCGATGGCCGCGGAGTTCCGTCGGCGGGCGGCCGCCGATATCGATCCCTGAGGCGGACCTGGCGCATGTCGCCGGCGCGGGCGCGCGGCTACCGTGGACTCGTGACCGCCCCGGGGCCGGACCGCGACGACCCTCCTCCCGAGACGCGCATGGAGCGCCTGGAGGAGGAGGCGGAGGAGGCGGCCGAGCGCCTGGTCGAGGGCTTCGAGGAGACGGTCGACCGCGTTCTCCCGCCCCACCTGCGGGCGCGGGCCTGGGCCCGCAGGCGCCGCTCCACCCACGTGCTGTGGCAGGCCGGAGTGCTGCTCCTCGGGTTCGGGCTCGTGAGCGCGGGCATCGCGATGCTCGTCCTTCCCGGGCCCGGCTGGGCGGCGATCATCCTCGGCCTCATCGTGCTCGCTTCGGAGTACGCGTGGGCGCGGCGCCTGCTCGATCCCGTGAAGCGGTGGGCACAGCGCGCGGCGGAGGCAGCCCTGGACCCTCGTGCACGCCGGCGCAACCTCGCCATCCTCATCGTTCTGGGCGTGATCGCCGCGGCCGTGCTCGCGTGGTACGTGGTCACGTACGGCTGGACCGCGCAGCCGGTGCTCGACCTCTGGCCGTGGTGAGGGGTCCGGTGCGATACCCTCGCGCAGGCGCTGCGCGCCGACGGGCGATTAGCTCAGTGGTAGAGCACTCGCTTCACACGCGAGGGGTCACTGGTTCGAACCCAGTATCGCCCACCGGACCTAGTCCTGCTCCTGCTCCTGCGCCTGCTGGGCGTCCCGCCATCGACCGCCCGGGTCCGTGACGATGAGGTAGACGCTGACGATCGCCACCCAGATCGGGAAGACGTACTCCACGTAGCGCACTCCGAAGGGCACGAGGAGCAGGAACAGCCCGGTCAGCGTCCCCAGGATGGTGAGCCACGAGGGCATCAGCTTGCGCACGCGGCCGAACGTGGCCAGGGACAGGCAGAAGACGGCCGCCATGCGCGACGCGTAGTTCGCCAGGAGGGCGTTCACGGTCGTCCCGGGGATGATCCGGGACGACCCGGACAGGTCGATGCCGCGGATGTACGCCTCCAGTTCCGCGGAGGCAACGGCGCCGGCGACGAAGGCCAGGCCCACGAAGATGATGCCTGAAGCCAGGAACACCGTCGTGAAGAGACGATGGTCAGCGTGGCCGAGGCTGTAGTTCAGGGCCGCCATGAACCAGATGAACGCGATGCCCGCATAGGGCAGCAGGATGAGCGCCCACCGTCCCCGGTCGAGTGCCTCCGGGGTCGGGGTGGCACCCTGCTCCGTGAGGCCATCCATGGGGAACGCCGACCGGAACAGGACGAGCACGGCGACGAGGGTGACCGCGAAGATGAGCCCGGCGACGGCGGCCGATCGCGCAGAGCGCAGGGACTCCAGGCGCCGCCCCGCGGGGAGGCTGCTGTCACCGGCGGCCATGTCGGGGACGATACCGTGGGCCGCACCACGGACTCGATGAGGAGAGGCAGGGCGATGGCGGACCTGGCGATCTCCGTGAGCCTGCCCGAGGGGCCTGCGGCGCGTTCGGTCCCTGCCGGCAGCGCGGCGTTCGACGTGCTGGGCCCGCACCGCTCCGTCGTCGCCGCGCGCATCAACGGCGTCCTCCGAGACCTCGACACGCCCCTGGCCGACGGCGACGTCATCGAGGCCGTCGGAGTCGACAGCCCCGAGGGCCTCGCGGTCCTGCGGCACTCGACCGCGCACGTCCTGGCCCAGGCGGTGCAGGACACCTTCCCCGAGGCCAAGCTCGGCGTGGGGCCGCCCATCGCCGACGGGTTCTACTACGACTTCCAGGTGGCGGAGCCCTTCACGGCCGAGGACCTCAAGGCGCTCGAGAAGCGCATGCAGGAGATCGTGAAGTCTGGCCAGCGCTTCCGCCGCCGCGTCGTCACCGAGCCGGAGGCTCGCCACGAGCTGGCCGGCGAGCCCTTCAAGCTGCGCCTCATCGGCAGCGAGGGGGGCGCCGAGGTGATGGAGGTCGGTGGCAGCGAGCTCACCATCTACGACAACGTGGACCCGAAGACGGATGCCACCTGCTGGGGCGACCTGTGCCGCGGACCGCACGTGCCGGACACCCGATACATCACCCCCAACGCATTCCGGCTGATGCGGACCTCGGGCGCCTACTGGCTCGGCGACCAGCGCAACGAGCAGCTGCAGCGCGTGTACGGCACGGCATGGCCGTCCAAGGACGCTCTGCAGGAGTACCTCCGCTTCCTCGAGGAGGCCGAGAAGCGCGACCATCGCAAGCTCGGGGCCGAGCTCGACCTGTTCAGCTTCCCCGAGGAGATCGGCTCCGGCCTCGCGGTGTTCCATCCGCGTGGCGGCGTCGTGCGCCGGGTCATGGAGGACTACTCAAGGCGGCGGCACGAGGAGGCCGGCTACGAGTTCGTGAATACCCCGCACATCACGAAGGCGGCCCTCTTCGAGAAGTCCGGGCACCTGGACTGGTACGCCGAGGGCATGTACCCCCCCATGCAGCTGGATGCCGAGGTCGACGCCGACGGACACGTCCGCCGCCAGGGATTCGACTACTACCTGAAGCCGATGAACTGCCCCATGCACAACCTCATCTTCGACGCCCGTGGCCGCTCGTACCGCGAGCTGCCCCTGCGTCTGTTCGAGTTCGGGACCGTCTACCGCTACGAGAAGTCCGGCGTGGTCCAGGGGATGACGAGGGCGCGCGGCTTCACCCAGGACGACGCGCACATCTACTGCACGCGGGAGCAGATGGGCGAGGAACTCGACGCGCTGCTCACCTTCGTGCTCGACCTGCTGCGCGACTACGGCCTCGAGGACTTCTACCTCGAGCTGTCCACCCGCGACCCGGAGAAGTCGGTGGGGTCGGACGAGGCGTGGGAGGAGGCCACCGAGGTCCTCCGGGAGGCGGCCGGGAAGCAGGGCCTGGAGCTGGTGCTCGACGAGGGCGGCGCGGCGTTCTACGGGCCCAAGATCTCGGTGCAGGCAAAGGATGCGATCGGCCGGACGTGGCAGATGTCGACTATCCAGCTCGACTTCAACCTGCCGGAGAGGTTCGACCTCGAGTACCAGGCGCCGGACGGCACGCGGCAGCGCCCGGTGATGATCCACCGCGCGCTCTTCGGGTCGATCGAGCGCTTCTTCGCGGTGCTGCTCGAGCACTATGCCGGCGCGTTCCCCCCCTGGCTCGCCCCCGTCCAGGTGGTCGGCATTCCCGTCTCGGACGCGCACGCGGACTATCTCCACGACGTCGCGGGCCGCCTGCGGGAGCAGGGCATCAGGATCGAGGTCGACGACTCCTCCGAGCGGATGCAGAAGAAGATCCGCAGCGCGCAGAAGTCCAAGGTGCCCTACATGCTCATCGCGGGCGACGACGACGTGGCCGCGGGAGCGGTGTCGTTCCGCTACCGCGACGGCAGTCAGCGCAACGGCGTGCCGGTCGACGACGCGGTGACCGAGATCGCAGACGCCGTGCGCCGGCGCCGGCAGGTCGACACGGCGCCCGCGTGACCGAGGACGTGCGTCGCGACGACGGCGGCATGCCCGACCGCTGGGACCGCCTGTGGACGCCGCATCGCCAGCCCTACCTCGCGGGCGAGAGCCGTCCGGCCCACGACGAGGCCGGCGAGGAGTGCCCCTTCTGCCGGGCGGCGCAGCAGCCCGCCGGGCAGGGGCTGGTAGTGCGCCGCGGTGAGCTCGCGTACGTCGTCCTCAATCTCTTCCCCTACAACTCCGGGCACCTTCTCGTCTGCCCCTACCGGCACGTCGCGGACTACGCCGATCTGGACGCCGATGAGGTGGCCGAGATCGGCGCCCTGACGCAGGAGGCGATGAGGACCCTCCGCCGGGTGACGCGGGCCCAGGGCTTCAACATCGGCATGAACCAGGGCAAGGTGGGCGGCGCGGGGATCGCCGGTCACTTGCACCAGCACGTGGTGCCGAGGTGGGGGGGAGACACCAACTTCCTCCCGGTGGTCGGCCAGACGAAGACGATGCCGCAGTTGCTCGAGGAGACGTGCGCGCTCCTCGCCGAGGAATGGGCCTGAGGAGGTCGGCATGGCCAGGGTGACCGGACCGCACGGTGCGGATGCGCGCGCGCTCCTCGCCGACGCCGGCGCGGAGTTCCGCGAGGCGCCCGGCGGCGACGTGCCCGAGGAGTGGCTGGCCGAGGTCCTCCCCGAGGGCGAGCGTGCCGTGCGCGCCGACGTCGTCGCGGCGCCGCCGTCCCCGGGGAGCGAGTTCGAGGGCCTGGGTGCGTGGGCCGGCAACGCGCGCGGCGAGTGCCACCTCGGGACCGGGGGGCGCGGGGGGCTGCAGGTCGCGACCGGCGGGGGG
>JBJTJS010000108.1:0-2014 GCA_046096085.1 bacterium | reverse complement strand
GCAGCGCGCCCGTCGCGCACCCCGACAGCGTCGGAGTACGACCCGAGTGCGGCAGCGACGGCGTGGTCGAGGCCGTGCTCGACCGAGATGAGCTGCGCCACGGAGCCGAGCACGCCCACGGCCTCCCCGGCTCGCAGGAGCACTCCCGGCCCGTCCCCGCGCGCCAGGCTCAGTCGCAGGGCCTCGAGTCGTGCGGCGAGCGCGGCGCGCTCGCGTTCGCCCTCGCGCTCCGCCCCGCGCAGCCTCTCCACCTCGTCGTCGGCGTGGGCCAGCGCCCGCTGCGACTCCTCGTACTCGGAGTCCAATCCGAGCTCGCCGGCATCGAGCCCGGCGACCTGGCTCTCAAGGGTCGCGAACTCCCTCTGCGCGGCCGCGGCCCGCTCGCGTGCGTCCTCCCGCTGCCCGGCGAGGCGGGCGATCTCCGCCTCCCGCGCCTCGAGGCGCGACCGGGCGGCAGCCACCCTCCCCGACAGGCGCGCCAGGCCCTCGCGTCGATCGGCCTCGGACCGCGCGTCGGCCGCGATACGGCGTTCCTCTCCGGCAAGCTCCTGCTCGGCGGCGAGGCGCTCCTGAGCGACCCGCGCCAAGGAGGTCCGCTCGGCCTCGACCGCCCGGGCGAGGTCGGCCTCCTCCGCGCGCGCCTGTGCGGCCTCGGCCTCCAGGGCGTCGGGGTCACGGCCGGTCTCCTCCTCCGGCTCCGGGGCGGTGAGGCGCAGGCGCTCCGCCGCGAGCGACGAGGTGCCGAGCAGCCTCTCGCGCAGCGCGGACAGCCCGAACCACGTCTCCTGCGCCGCAGCAAGGAGCGGCGCGTCGGCCTGCACGTCGCCCTCGAGTTGCGCCTCGCGCGAGGCCCCGGCCGCGAGCGAGGCCTCCACCTCCTGGCGGCGCTCGCGCAGGGCCGTCTCGTCGGCCACCTCCGCGGCGAGTGCGGTGCGGAAGGTCGACAGGTCATCGGCGAGCAGCCGCAGGCGCGAGTCGCGCGCCTCGGCCTGGATCACCACGGCCCGGCGGGCCACCTCGGCCTGCCGGCCGAGCGGCTTCAACTGCCGGCGCAGTTCCGTCGTGAGGTCCTGCAGGCGGGTGAGATTGCCCTGCATGGCGTCGAGCTTCCGCAGCGCCTTCTCCTTGCGCTTGCGGTGCTTGAGCACCCCGGCGGCCTCCTCGATGAAGCCGCGACGATCCTCGGGGGTCGCGTGCAGGATCGAGTCTAACTGCCCCTGACCGACGATGACGTGCATCTCCCGCCCGATCCCGGAGTCCGAGAGGAGTTCTTGGATGTCCAGGAGCCGGCAGGGGGTCCCGTTGATGGCGTACTCGGAGCCGCCGTTGCGGAACAGCGTGCGGGAGATCGTGACCTCGGTGTAGTCGATGGGAAGCGCGCCGTCGGAGTTGTCGATCGTGAGGGCGACCTCGGCCCGGCCCAGGGGCGCCCGGCCAGCGGTGCCCGCGAAGATGACATCGGCCATGGCCCCGCCGCGCAGCGACTTCGCACCCTGCTCGCCCATGACCCAGGAGAGGGCGTCCACGATGTTGGACTTGCCCGATCCATTGGGGCCGACGACGCACGTGACTCCGGGCTCGAAGGCGAGCGTGGTCGCGGACGCGAACGACTTGAAGCCCCGGAGCGTGAGGCTCTTCAGGTGCACGCCGGACCGACCTTCCCGTGGGGCGCCCGGACGGTGGGCCCCGCCGGTTCTGCGGTCACCCTACCCGCGACCCCGTCGCCACCCCGCCCTCCGCTCGCCTCTCACCGGCGCAGTTCGCTCCGAGGTCGCGGGACTCACGGGATCGGGGGTCCGAACCGGCCCCGGACGCCGGTCAGCGGTAGTCGGCGGAGACCAGGGACGGGGCCTCCAGGGCCCCCGCGCGCAGGTCCTCCTCGTGGGCGAGCAGGGCGGTCAGTCCCGCCACCTCCGCCTCGAGTTCCCGGACCCTGGCGCGCAGGCGCGTGAGTTCCGACAGCAGCCGGGCATCGACTCCGACGTGTCCGTAGAGCGCCTTGGCCATGACTCCC
>JBJTJS010000107.1:0-2247 GCA_046096085.1 bacterium | reverse complement strand
TACGAGAAGCGGCTCCTCGAGGATCATCTGATCGAGGGCGTCACGCTCGAGCGACTCGGCCGGGAGCAGCGGCTCGACCGGCGGACAATCCGCAAGCGGATCAAGCGGGCGATCGACCGGCTGCGGGAGGCGGAGAAGGATCTGCCGTAGAGCCGAATACGCCCGGCACAACCCACCCTACCTATGGCCCCGCCGACAGTGCGATGCTACTCTCTAGCCCATGTTCCGACGAGTTTCGCTGCGGCGAATCACCACTTGGCTCGCGATTGTCGGCTACGCACTTGTAGTCTCAGGGTTGCCTTTGCCAGTTGGGTTTTCGGCCCCCGGCCATGAGAGTGCTTCATCGGCCAAGCGACTGTCTGGCAAGGATCGGTCGAAGGCGTTTCCGTGCATGGACAAGCCGTGCGGCTGCGCTACGGCTGAGCAGTGCTTTGCGAACTGCTGCTGCCACACGCCGACCGAGCGTCTGGCATGGGCAAAAGCTCACAACGTGGAGGCAGCAGTCCTCGCCGCACTGGAGCGTAGAGTTGCCGCCGAGCCGCAAAAGGCTGGATCGGGGTGCTGTGCCAAGAAGTCAGCCAAGCCCGCCTGTTCGACACCGTCGCTCGACCTCGAAGGACCGGAGATTTGTAGCGAGTACCGATCGCTTGCCGCCACGCCTGCCCCCATGGACCAGTCTGACGACGAACCGAAAAACGAAACGCCACAGCCAAAGGTCGTCGTGCTTCGGGCCATGCTCGCCTGCGGCGGCATCGTCGCCGAGTGGTTCTCGTGTGGTGTGTCGTTGCCTCCGCCTGCACTGGTTACGGCCATCGTGACCTGGGCTCCCCCTCTCGGTACGCTCGACGTCATCGACGACACGATGGCGTCTGTTCCATCTGTCCCCGATCTTCCCCCTCCTCGGGCCTGAGCCGTCTCCAGCCTGCCTCCGCAGGCATCTGCAACGGCTCGTGCGTTCTCGCCGTAATGCAGGCGTGTGCCTGCGCGGCAGGGAGTGCTGTCCACGCCCATTCCGCCGCGGCGCCTGCGCGCCATGGCAATGGGTCCTTCGAGGAGATTTCCATGCGCTTTTGTCATTCAGTTTTCTTCCTGCGACTCGCCGCTTGGGTGGGAGTCGGCATCGCGGTTCACCACGCTGGCGTTGTTCAGGCCGGCCCAATCACCGGGGGCACGGCCACGATGACGTTCGACATCTCGGCGATCAATCCGTTCCTGACATACACCCGGTTCTACGGGCTGCTCGACAACCAGGCTGCCACGCTGACCGCGGCGCAGATCCAGTCGGGAACCGTGCCGGTTCCGCCAGGGTCGCCTTCGACACCGACGAATCTACTGCACCCGGTCAATGGCGCCGTGGTCACGAATCCCACTGGTCGTCATCGGCAGACGTCAACGCTCGACTACGATCCCAACAATGTGCTTGGATCATGGACGGCGTCGACGAACAGCGGGTTCGTGACGTCGGGGGGTGAGCAGATCGGATTCGACGGCGTGACCATGAACGCGGCCGATGCGGCCATTGGTGGCGGCAACTTTCTCTGGGGCGACTTCGCGTTGCGGCGGGATCCCACCCGCGGAGGCGACGGGCTCGTGCTGGTGAACAACTATGGTTTCGGATTCAACGCCTTCGATCTGGGCGTGAGCAGCCTCGCAGCTGATGCATCGGCGCTCACGATCACGGGCACGCTGCTGCTGAGCCCCGAGTGGGCCGGCGCCTTCGGGGGCACGGCCGGCGCGAACGTGGGCTCGTTTTCGATGGTTGCGACGGTGCCAGAGCCGGGAACGATGACGTTGGCCGGGCTCGGCGCGGCGAGCGGCGTGTCTAGCTGGTTGCTCCGCCGTCGCGCACGGCGGATCGCTCGCCTTTCGGCGGAGTGATCGCATGTCGCGTCCGTGTCCGCGTAGGCGGAGAAGACGATCGATGCGGAACGGCGGGCAACTCGGCTTCACGTTGGTCGAGTTGCTCGTCGTTCTGGCGATCATCGGCACGCTCCTGGCCCTGCTCATCCCCGCGGTGCAGCAGGCCCGGGAGATCGCGCGGCGGCTGACCTGCCAGAGCAACCTGCGGCAGATCGGCCTGGCCGTGTCGCTCCACGAGCATGCACGGCAACTCCTGCCGGCGGCGACCTACGGCGGCCCATACAACACCGCCGGGCCGGCCGGCAGCAGCTTCACGCGACTCCTTCCGTATCTCGAGGAGCGGAGCACAGCCGATCGCTATCTTCGCCGGGACGATTGGACGTCGGC
>JBJTJS010000106.1:0-5805 GCA_046096085.1 bacterium | reverse complement strand
GGTGACGGCCGCGGGCACGCCGCCCGCCGGTGCAAGCACCTGTTGCGCCGGCCCCAGCACCGGGACGGGTCGCTGGCTCTGGCCGTGGATCCCCGGGTACTCAGGGGTCGACAGGACATCGACAGTGCCTGCCGCGCGGTCGCTGACGGCGGATCCGGACACCTCGGATACCTCGAAGGCCGTGCTGACGGCCGGGCCATCGGCGAGGTACGCCGACAGCCACGAGGCGCCGAGGGCGCGCAGCCGCTCGCTCTCGTCGACGCCGCCGTCGTGGCCTTCGGCGTGCCAGACGACCTTGACCGGGACGTCGGGGTTCGCGGCGCTGATCTGCTCGGCGTTCGCATTGGCCTGGGAGAGCGGGAACAGAGAGTCCGCCTGGCCGCCCCCGATGAGCGTCGGTGCGGTCACCCGGTCGGTCACGCTGGCGGGGGAGGACGCCGCCATGAGCTCCGCGGCAGCCGGGGACACGGTGCCGCGGGTGGCCGCCTCGGTGTACGCCGCGCACCAGTCCGGGGAGAACCGCCCGCACTCCGTGACGGGACCCGGCGCGAGCGGATTCCCCCCGCTGGGCAGTAGCCCCGCGCTGAAGAAGAAGCCGGTCCACAACTGCTTGAGGACGCCGATCCCGGCGCCGCGAGCGCTCTGGCCGAACAGCGACGACTCCAGGTCGTTCCAGGTGATGTCGGCGACCACAGCGTCGACGCGCTCGTCGTAGCCGGCGAGCAGCAGGGCCAGCGCACCGCCGTAGGACCCGCCCGAGACGCCGACGCGAGGGTCACCGGACCCGTCCTGCAGGACCTCGGGGCGCTCAGCCAGGTAGTCCACGACGCGCTGCGCGTCGGCCACCTCGAACTGCGGGGAGTTCATGGAGATGAGGCCGGTGGACTCACCGAAGCCGCGGGCGGAGTAGGCCAGGACCGCGAATCCGCGCTCCTGGAGGTAGGCCGCCTCCTCGGCCACGGACTCCTTGCTGCCGCCGAAGCCGTGGGCGAGGACGACCGCGGGAGCGGGCGTCTGCGCCGGGAGGTAGAGGTCCGCGGAGAGTGTCACCGGCGCAGGCTCGGTCGCGGACGACGAGGCACCCGCGATCTCCAGCGCCTCCGGGGACGCCTCGGCTCGAGCGGAAGCCGCGGGGATCGCCAACAGGAGCAGCGCCGCAGTGCCCCCGAGCCATCTCCGCATCGATCGAGCATAGGTTCGCGAGCGCAGGCGCGCCGCCGGGGGCCACCCCGCCCCCGAGCGCACGGCGGACCGCCGCGGCCGTCCTAGGCGTGGCCCTCCGTCGGATCACCGAGTGCCGTGGCGGACGGCGGCCCAGGGTCGAACCGCTCCTCGCTCGGACGGGGCGGATCCAACGGGGGGAGTTCGCCGAGGAAGCCCGTGATCCGGCGGCTGGGATCGAGGATCGGGTGGGCGAGGCACGAGAGGACCAGGTACGGCACCGGAGGCCGGGCAAACCGGGCGATGAAGCAGCGAGTACGCCCCTGCGCGAGCTCGACGACCGCCTCGGACAGGATGTCGGCGTCGTCCGGGTGCACGAGGTCGAAGATGGCGTATCCGACGAGGTCTTCCGCCTCACCCCCGCACAACCGCGATGCGGACTCACTCGCCCACTGCACGATGCCCTGCTCGTCCGTGAGGCAGTACAGCACGTCCCCGGCGGACGCGGCCGTGTCGAGCGCGGCGAGATCCGCCACCGCCATGGGCAGGAGCGGCGGGGGATCCGGGGCGGGGTCGAAGCGATAGCCCAGCCCGCGCACGGTGCGCACGTACCTCGGCCGGCTTCCCGACTCCCCGAGTTTCCTTCGCAGTCGGCTGACGTGCACCTGCAGGGGCGTCGTATCCCCATGCCAGGGTGCGCCCCACATCGCCTCGAGGAGGTCCGTGTCCGAGACCGCGATGCCGGGGCGCTCGGCGAGGTGGGCGAGCAGCGCGAACTCCGAGGGGGTGAGGCCGATCTCGCGCCCGCCGAGATACGCGATGCGCGCGTTGCCGTCCACCACCAGCCCCCGGTCCGCGGGCGGTCCCCCGGGCAGCCCTCGAGGCTCCTGCCCCAGATCCACCTGCGCGACCTCCCGCTCGCGTTCGAGGCATCTCACGCTAGGCGTCGCCCTCGCCCGTACGCTCCCCGACGTGATGCCCGAACCTTGCTGTTTCCTTACGAAGACCGCGGCCGTGACGCCTTAAGACTTCATTGCGGACCCTCGGGTGGCAGGTCGCTCAGCGGCAACCCTGCGACAGTGGTGAATCCACGCCAACGTCATCGGCCTGAGGAGGGACCGTTGAGTGCGCCGACTATCCCCCCACCGACGATCTCAGCGACCGCGATCTCGGCGACGCGGTCGCGCACTTCGGTCTTCGAGCTCGCGGGGATGATCACGGCACTGACGCGGGTGCCGCCGGGCGACCAGGTGGCCGCAGTCATCGCGGGCACGCTGTCCCACTGGGCGAGGGTCCTCGAGGTGCGCCTCTACCTCAAGCCCTTCGGGGCGCAGGTGGCCATCCTCGACGGCTACCACGGCCTCGAGGCCGCGCTGGGGCGCAACCTCCGGGCCGTGCCGCTGGGCGCCCCCGGGGCCGCGGCCGACGCCATGGCCTTCGGGCAGCCCGTCACCGTGTCGCTGGGCGAGGTGGAGCACCTCGCTCCGTCATTCGCCGCACTGATGGTCGCAGCGGCTCATGATTCCGGCGATCGCGTGGTGCTCGACTACGTCCCGATGACCGTGGCCACCGAGGCCGTGGGAGTCATCGTCGTGACCCGGGTAGCGGCGAACACCTCCATGGAATCCCCCGACCGCGCCCACCTGCTCGCGACCGCCGGCGTCGTCTCCCTCTGGGCCGCCCAGCGGCGGCGTGATCCGTCTGTGAGCCCATCGCCGCACGCGGAAGTGAGCCTCTCGCCGCGGCAGGAGCGGATCCTCACGCTCGTGCAACGCGGCTACCCCAACGACCGGGTGGGCCGGGAGCTCGGCTTCTCCACCTCCACCGTCAAGGCCGACCTGCTGAGGATGTATGACCTCACGGGGACGCACACCCGTCAGCACCTCCTCACCGCCGCGGCCCAACTCGGCTGGCTGGCGCAGCTACTCCGGTTCCGCCAGCCTGGGCCGGTGGAGGTCCTGGAGGCGACGCAGCCGCGAACGCGGTGGCGCCGCGTCCTTGCCTGGGGCGTGGTCGCCGCGCTGCTCCTCGCCATCCCGGCGGCGTGGGCGGGGCAGAGCGCCTGGGCGGACAATGCGATGGGCAGCATCGACACCTTGCGTGACCGCGGCGTCATCTCCGCCGAGCGCATCGAGCGGGACCGGGTGAAGATCGCGGCGTACGCCGGCCCGCTCCTGGAATCCCCCGATCCGGCGGTCCGTGACGAGATCCAGCGGATCATGGCGGAGGCATCGCCCGACGGCCGCGCGGCCCTCCTCGACAGCATCGACAGCCTCGAGAGCATCGTCATAGCCCCGTGGCAACGCGACGTCCAGCGGCAGCGGGAGGCCGCGCTCGAGGAACTCCGAGATCTCGCCCGTGGCCTGCGGATCGAGGGGTAGCCGCTGGACGGGCATCGGCGGGCGCAGCCGTGGGACCGTGGGTCCATGCGCGGGGGACGTATCGCCATCATCGGGGCGACACTCGCGGCGGTGGCCGCAACGACCCTGCCTGCCTCCGCCGGCGACCAGCCGCGCGCCGCCCTCGGGCTATCACCCTCCAGTGTCGGTGCCAACGCCGCGACCACCGTGCTGCTCACCGGCAGCGGCTTCAGCTCCTCCGACAGGGTGACGATCAGCGGCTGCCCCGCGACGAACCCCCGTGCCGTCTACCACGTGCCGTTCCCCGATCCCGGGCCTGGTCAGAGCGCGGGCCGGGTGGAGTTCGTCGACAGCACCCGGGTGCTCGTGACCACGCCCACGGTCATCCCGGCGGGCACGTGCGATGTCACCGTGGGCGACACGACCGCGCGAGACGCGCTCACCTTCGTCGCCGCGCCCGAGCGGCTCTCCGTCGAGATCGTCAACGACTCCGGACGACCCGATAGTGACGTGTGGGTGAGCGTCGGCTACAACTGCCCGCTTGCGATGCCGTCGCCGCCGTACCCGCCCGGTGCCGACGGATGCAACACCGATGGGCGCTCCAACCCCCACTACGCCTGGCCCGCCACCTCGAGCGGCAGCAACCCCAACCGCTACTGGTACGAGGCCTACGCCGGTGCCGAGCCCCTGCCGGCCTTCACCGGGCGCCGGCTCACCGACCTCCCGCGCGTCGAGGGGCGGCCCCACGCCTACGCACTGTCGGTGGCGAACATCGACTCCGGGGTCGTCTACGTGTCCTACGGCGAGGCCGTGCAGACCGGCGCGAGCGTCATCGGCCGGGCGCCGTCGTACCTCTCGTCCCCGACCCGCTTCGACGTCTTCGAACTCACCTTCCACGGATCGGGCGCCAGCGCCGGCAATCCCGGTGCGGGCTCGTGGACGAACCGCGTCTACGCGAACATCACCGCGGTGGCCGGGCTCGGCATCCTCATGGACATGGCCGGCTACGACAACTCCCAGGGACCCGACGGACCTTCGCCACGGAAGGTCGGTACCGGCATCCGGTGGGAGCCGGGCCTAGGCATCCGCGACGTGTACGCCGGCCTCGCTGCGGCTGGTGCCGACGTGGGCAGCCAGAGCGTCGTGGTCACCTCCGACGGGAAGCCCGCGACACCGGGAACCTTCTTGCGGTTCGTCTCCCCCAGCACCAACGAGGGAGTCGGGTACGCCGACATCGGGGCCGGCACGGACTCCTACCTGCGGTGGATCGACGAGCAGCGCCATGACATGACCGTCGTCGGCCTCTACACCGGCGCGGGGCCGGGCCAGGGCTCGTGGTTCTGCTACCGGGCGGAGCGCTTCCGCCACGATGCGCCCACGACGCTGTCCGGCTCCTACGGCCATGCCTCGCAGGCGGCGGCCGCCGCAGCCGCGAGGGATGACTGCGCCGGCGGCACCCGCGGCCTCGACGTGACCACCGCGACGACGGCCACGTCGGGCACGCCGGGGCCGGTCACCTCGCAGGCGACGTACATGCAGGACAACCGATTCCTGCAGGGCGGCGCCGTCGCCACAGGGAACGACCTCTACAACGCGATCTATCGCGACTTCATCGTGTCGTTCGCCTACGGCTACTGGGGCTCGCTGCCCGGCGAAGCCGGCTGGATCACCACATCGTGGAGCGAGGGACAGGCACCGGCGTTCGCGCTCGCCTGGCCGGGACTGCCCGATGCGAAGGCCCACCCACGGTGGAACGCCTACGCCGAGTCGATCTGGCGGCTGGGCAATGCCTACGGCATGCCGTACAGCGACACGTTCGAGAACGCGGGGAAGGGCAATCCCCTCGTCTCCGGCAGCAGCATCCACACGCTGCGCGTCAGCCTGCGCGATGACGGCGACTGGATCGACGCCGCGCGGCTCCTCCCCCGACGGCAGCGGGTCATCGCCACCCGCGGCGAGCGCTTCGCGAGCGCTCCGCTGGAGCCGATCGGCTTCGGGGCGGGAGTGCGATATTCCGTCATCCCGGCCCTGCCCACGCGGCGAGCCAACGCTGTCAACGGCATCTGGTTCGTTCCGCGCACCGGCGTGATCCAGGGCACGCCCCGGAGGACGGCGAAGGTCCGGGGCTACACGATCACCGCGCGCGACAGCACGGGCACTACCGCGTCAGCACGGGTTCGCCTCCTCATCGGCCCCTGAGGTCCCGGCCCCGTGCCAGGATGTCCGCCCAAGGCGAGAGATGTAGGCGCTGACCTGGCTGCTGGCCCCACGACCCCGTCCCCCC
>JBJTJS010000105.1:0-8841 GCA_046096085.1 bacterium | reverse complement strand
GAGTTACCCGAATGGTGGGTTAATCGACGATTAACCCACCATTCGGGTAACTCAGGCGGTGGAGGGGGGGGTTAGGCGCGGGTGACCTTGCCGGCCCGGAGGCAGGACGTGCACACGTTGAGGCGCTTGGGAGTCCGGCCGATGAGGGTGCGCACGGTCTGGATGTTGGGGTTCCAGCGGCGTGAGGTCCGGCGGTGGGAGTGCGAGATGGAGTTGCCGAAGCCCGGCCCCTTGCCGCAGACGTCACAGGTGGCAGCCACGGTGCACTCCTCAGATCGCGTGCGGGGCGCCGCGCCCCGCTGAACCCCACGAGGGTAGCCCATGGGCGCACGCCGGCCCAACCCGAGGGACCGGCGGGAGGGCGCGAGTGGGCCGACGACCGGCCCGCCGTTGGGTAGCGTGAGGCCCCGGCGGGGTCGAGGAGGCGGCGTGGATCATTCGGGACGGGAGGTCGGGCCACTCATCCCCGTCGACGCCCCCGTCGTCGAAGGCTGGCTCGAGGCCTCCCTGGCCGCCCTGGGGGAGGAGCGCGGCTACATCGACTCCCTCAACGTCTTCCCCGTGCCCGACGGGGACACCGGGACGAACATGTTCCTCACCCTCGAGTCGGCCTGCGCTTCGGTCCAGCAGGCGTGCGAGGAGGCGGAGAGCGGCGGTGGTGCGCCCCCGTCGCTGGCCGATGTCGCGGCGGCGCTGTCGTACGGCGCCCTGCTGGGGGCCCGGGGCAACTCCGGCGTCATCCTCGCGCAGATCCTGCGCGGCGTGGCGGCCGTGCTCGGCGACGTGCCCGCCGGCTCCGCCTTCGACGCCCCACTCGTGCGCACCGCCCTGAGACGCGCGGCGACCGATGCCTACGCCGCCGTGGCCGAGCCCGTCGAGGGCACGATCCTCACGGTCGCGCGTGCCGCTGCCGACGGGGCCGAAGCCCACCCGGGCGACGACGTGGTCGGCGTCATCAGGTCGGCGACCGAGGCGGCGGAGGCCGCCTTGGAGCGCACTCCCGACCAGCTGGCCGTGCTGCGCGAGGCGGGTGTCGTCGCTGCCGGCGGGCAGGGCCTGGTCGTCGTGTACGGCGCCCTCCTCGACATCGTCACGGGAGTGCGCCGATGGCGTTCGCCTCGTGCTCGGGGCCGGGCCGGTCAGGCCGGCGACCGTCGTCGCACCGGCCCTCGCGGCGACGCGGGCCGAGCCGCGGCGGGGTCGGCGTCGTACGAGGTGATGTTCCTCATCGAGGCCGATGCCGACGCCATGGCATCCCTGCGGGCAGGCCTCGAGCCCCTGGGCGACTCCCTCGTCGTCACCGGTGCCCCGCCGCTGTGGAGCGTGCATGTCCACGTCGACGATGCGGGCGCGGCGATCGAGGAGGCGCTCGTCGTCGGCCGCCCCCAGCGCATCCGGGTCACCTACCTCCCGACGTCCCCCCCGCCGGTGGAGCCGGTCTCAGCGACGTCCGTGTCGCGCGGCCTCGTCGCCGTGTCGCACGGCCCCGGCGTCAGCGCCCTGCTCGAGGAGCAGGGCGTCACGACGGTCGCCGCACGGCCTCGGCGCCGGCCCTCCACCGCAGATCTCCTCGACGGCGTCGCCCGCTCCGGCAGCACCGAGGTCGTGCTCCTGCCCAGCGACTCCGACACCCTCGCGGTGGCGGAGGCTGCAGCCGAGGAGGCTCGTCGCGCGGGAGTCCGGATCTCGGTGATCCCCACGCGCTCCATCGTGCAGACGCTGGCCGCGGTCGCGGTGCACGATCCCCTGGCGCGGTTCGACGACGATGTGGTCGCCATGTCGCGCGCCTCGGGTGCGACCCACTACGGCGCCATCACGGTCGCCTCGCGCGAGGCATTCACCTCCGCGGGGCCCTGCCGCCCCGGCGATGTGCTCGGCCTTGCGGATGGCGACATCGTGGAGGTCGGCACGTCGGAGCCCGACGTGGCACGGGCGATCCTCGGCCGCATGCTGTCGACCGGTGGCGAGCTCATCACGGTGATCGCGGGCGAGGGCGCGGACCCCGGATGGCTCGAGCAGCT
Source organism: bacterium (assembly GCA_046096085.1). Taxonomy (GTDB): domain Bacteria; phylum Actinomycetota; class Actinomycetes; order S36-B12; family S36-B12; genus Mxb001. Next base: position 6,820 of record JBJTJS010000105.1, on the reverse strand, counting down.
CGAGGAGTGGGTCTCGCTGCATCACCCGGGGGTCGACTGGGTCCTCATCGACGGCGGGCAGGCGCTGTGGCCGGTCATCCTCGGGGTGGAGTAGTGGACGCATGACGCGGCCGAAACTCGACGACGACCTCGCCGTCGTCATCGGGGCGAAGACGGCGAAGGCGCTCAAGTCCGGCCTCGGGCTCGCCACGGTCGACGACCTCCTGCGCCACTACCCCCGCCGCTACCTCGATCCGGGAGACCTCACGGATCTCGACGCGCTCACGATCGGCGAGCACGTCACCGTCCTCGCGCAGGTCGTCTCGGTCAAGACTCGGCGCACCGCCGACGGCAGGCCGCAGAAGGGGCAGAAGGGCAAGCGGCCCCGGACCATCACGGAGGCCGTGATCTCCGACGGCCGCGGCCGGCTCACCATCGTCTACTTCAACCAGGCGTGGCGCGAGAGCCAGTTGGTGCCCGGGCGGCGAGGGCTCTTCGCCGGGACCGTGTCGGCGTTCGGCGGTGCCCGGCAGCTCGCGCACCCTCGGTACGCCCTGCTCCCCGACGACGAGAGCGGGGACTGGCAGCTCGACGACGACGAGGACGCGTCGGCGGCGGGCTCCGCGCAACGCGAGGCGATGGCGAGTCTGGTCATCCCGATCTATCCGGCGACCGGGGCGATGCCGAGTTGGCGCATCGAGCAGGCGGTGCGACTGGCGCTCGACGCGGTGGGCGGCATCGACGACCCCGTCCCCGGGGACGTCCTCGACGAGCGCGGATACCCGTCGCTGGACTTCGCCCTCCATGACATCCACCGCCCGGTCGACGTCGCTCAGGCCGATCGGGCCCGCGCACGCCTGCGCTTCGAGGAGGCGTTCGGCCTCCAGGTGGTCCTGGCCCAGCGCCGCCGCGCCCTGGACGCCATGACCGCCGTCGCGCGCCCGACCCGGGACGACGGCATCCTCGCGGCCTTCGACGCCCGGCTTCCCTTCCCCCTCACTCGAGCGCAGCAACGCGTCGGCGACGAGATCGCCGCGGACCTCGCCCGCGAGCATCCGATGCACCGTCTCCTGCAGGGCGACGTCGGCAGCGGCAAGACGCTCGTGGCGCTTCGCGCGATGCTGCAGGCCGTCGACTCCGGGTCCCAGGCGGTCCTCCTGGCACCCACCGAGGTCCTGGCCCAGCAGCATCACCGCACCATCACGCGGCTGCTCGGGTCGTTGGCCGACCAGGGCCTGCTGGGCGGAGAGGAGAAGGCGACCCGTGTCGCCTTGCTCACCGGCTCACAGGGCGCCGCGCGTCGGCGACGCGAACTCCTCGACATCGCCTCGGGCGAAGCCGGCATCGTCGTCGGCACCCATGCGCTCCTCGAGGAGAACGTCGACTTCGCCGACCTGGGTCTTGTCGTGGTGGACGAGCAGCACCGCTTCGGCGTCGAGCAGCGTGCTGCCCTCACGGCGAGAGCCACGGGCACGGACCCCTCCGCCCGCCAGGCGCGTCCGCACGTCCTGGTCATGACCGCAACGCCCATCCCGCGCACCGTCGCGATGACGGTGTTCGGCGACCTCGACGTGAGCATCCTCGACGAGCCGCCGCCCGGGCGCGGCGTGATCGCCACCCATGTCGTGGTACCACGCGAGAAGCCCGGGCATCTCGCGCGCGCCTGGCAGCGGGTCCGCGAGGAGGTCGCGGCAGGGCGGCGCGTGTACGTCGTGTGCCCGCGGATCGGCGACGACGCCCCCGTGACGGAGGAGGAGGTGGAGGAGGGCCAGGGGCCGACGATGTCCTCCGTCGTCGACGTGGTCGCCGAGCTGCGCGAGCGGATACTGCCCGACCTTCGGATCGGCATGGTCCACGGTCGCCTGCCCGCGGAGGAGAAGGAGGAGGCCCTGCGGAGGTTCGCGCTCCCGGCCGAGGATCCGGAAGGCATCGACGTTCTCGTGTCGACGACGGTCATCGAGGTCGGCGTGGACGTGCCGTCTGCGTCGACGATGGTCATCCTCGATGCAGACCGATTCGGGATCTCGCAACTGCATCAGCTACGCGGCCGCGTCGCGCGCGGCGGTGACGATGGGTTGTGCCTGCTCGTGACCGACGCGGACGCCGACTCGCCGGCGCGGGAGCGCCTCGAGGCGGTCGCCTCCACGACCGACGGGTTCGTGCTCGCGAGGGTCGACGCCGAGGCACGCCGCGAGGGCGACATCCTCGGGACCTCGCAGTCCGGGCGACGTCGCTCCTTGAAGCTCCTCGAGGTGATCCGGGACGAGGATGTCGTCGCGGACGCGCGCGCGGCGGCCGTGGCCGTGGTCGACGAGGACCCGCAACTCACCGGGATGCCGGCGCTGCGCGACCTGGTCCGGCGCATCGACGACGATGAGCGCGCGGAGTTCCTGGAGAAGGGCTGACGGGGCCATGGTGCGCATCGTGGGAGGAGCGGCGAGTGGCAGGCGACTGTCGGTCGCCGATCGCGGGACGCGGCCCACGTCCGAGCGGGTGCGCGAGGCGCTCTTCTCCGCGCTGGGGTCCGCCCTCGGGTCGTGGGACGGCGTCAGCGTCCTCGACCTCTACTGCGGCAGCGGTGCCCTCGGCCTCGAGGCGCTGAGCAGGGGGGCGGCATCGGTCACCCTGGTCGAACGCGACCGCGCGGTCGCCAGGATCCTGCGGGAGAACGTCGCGCAGGGCGGGCTGCCCGGCGCCCACGTGGTCGTCTCCGACGTGCATCGCCTGCTCACCAGCGCGCCACCGGCGGGAAGCCCCTTCGACGTCGCCTTCCTCGCTCCGCCGTACGACGTCCCCGATGCGCAGGTCACCGCGCTCCTGGGCCGGTTGCGGGGACCGGGCTGGCTTCGTGGCGAGGCGATCGCGGTCGTGGAGCGACCGGTGAGGACGTCGCCGGGAGTGGGCGAATCGCCGTGGCCTGAAGGGTGGGTTCCCCTGCGACGGCGCGACTACGGCGACACCGCTCTTTGGTACGGTCGGGTGGCAACGGGCGAGAAGGCGTGAGGAGGGCGGCCCATGCGCATCGCCGTCTGCCCCGGCTCATTCGACCCGTGCACCAACGGCCACCTCGACGTCTTCACCAGGGCCGCAGCCCTGGCGGACCGCGTCATCGTGGCGGTGCTCATCAACCGGTCGAAGTCGGGGCTCTTCACCGTCGACGAGCGGATCGAGATGCTCCGGGAGGTCGTGGCGCCGCTGGGCAACGTGGACGTCGACGCCTTCCACGGACTCCTCGTCGACTACTGCCGCGATCACGATGTCCAGGCGATCGTCAAGGGGCTCAGGGCGGTCAGTGACTTCGACTACGAGTTGCAGATGGCTCAGATGAATTACCGCCTTGCCGGCGTGGAGACGCTCTTCGTCACCACCAACCCCCTCTACAGTTACCTCTCGTCGAGCCTCGTCAAGGAAGTGGCCAAGCACGGGGGTAGCGTGGCGGGCCTCGTGCCGGACTCGGTGCTCGCTCGGCTGAGCGACAAGCTGAGTGACACAATGGCGTCCGACGCCTGAAGGGGAGGAGCGCCGACGTGGAGGTCGAAGAGCGGCTCGAGGAGCTCTCGCAGATGGTGGAGCAGGCGAAGGCCGTTCCCCTGTCGGCGTCGTGCATGGTCAACCGGGCGCAGGTCCTCGACCTGATCGAGGACATCAGGGACGCGCTGCCCTCCTCCCTCGACGCGGCCGACCAGCTGCTCTCCGAGCGGGAGTCGGTGGTGGCGGAGGGACGTCGCGAGGCGGATCGCATCATCGCCGAGGCCCGCGAGGAGCAGTTCCGCATGGTGTCGCAGCACGAGGTCTACCTGGTGGCCGTCGCCGAGGCCGAGGCCCTGCGCCGTGAGACGGACGACGAGGTGACCCGCATGCGCCAGGAGACCGACGACTACATCGACGCGAAGCTGGCGAGCTTCGAGATCATCCTCAACAAGACGCTCAATGCCGTCGAGCGCGGCCGAGACAAGATCCGGGCCGAGTCCTCGATGCAGGAGTTCGACGGGGGAGACGAGCCTCTCCCGGAGTAGCCCCACGCCCGCGGCCGCCTCGCGGCCGGGGTGCCGTATCCTTCTGGCCAGGCCGGTCCACGTGGCCGAGGCCCTCAGCAGTCGCCATCGGAGGAGCCCTGACCACCCCGGACCCGCGCTCGGCATTCGCGATCGACGTTCGCGACCTCGGGCGCAGGGCGGGGTCCATGGTCGAGGTCGTTCGCACGGTGCCGGCTCCCGAGGGTCTCGGGGTGGCGCTGGCCCGGGTGCCCCCCGGCACGGACGTCGAGCTGGACCTGCGGCTCGAGTCGGTCGTCGAGGGAGTCCTCGTCACGGGAACGGCGGCCTACGAGGTCGCGGGCGACTGCGCCCGCTGCCTCGATCCGGTGTCCTACGACGAGGAGGCCGAGTTCACCGAGCTCTTCGCCTACCCGGCCACGGATGCCCGTGGGCGGGAGATCGACGAGGGTGAGGCGGACGAGGAGGCGCCGAGCCGGATCGAGGGCGACATCATCGACCTCGAGCCGGTGGTGCGGGACGCTGTCGTGCTGCGACTGCCGATCGCGCCGCTGTGCCGGGAGGACTGCCCGGGGCTCTGCGCGACGTGCGGGGAGCGCCTGGACGATCCCGGTCACGTGCACGAGGAGATCGATCCCCGGTGGGAGGCCCTCGCCAGGCTGGCGCAGGAGTCCCGGCCACCGGGTCGGCAGGGCGCGACGCAGGAAGCGACGCAGGACGACAAGGAAGAGGGCAGTTGACGTGGCCGTTCCCAAGCGCAAGACATCGCGCTCCAACACCCGGCACCGCCGGTCGCAGTGGAAGGCGTCCGCGCCCACCGTCGTGACGTGCGCCCGGTGCCGTGAGAAGAAGGCGGCGCACACCGTGTGCCCCACCTGCGGCACCTACGCCAAGCGGCGCGTGCTCGACGTGTGACCCGTGCGCTCGCCGGGAGGATCCCCCCAGCCCGAGGCGCCGCCAGCGGCCCTGGATGTCGTCGCGGCGGCGGTGTCACGCGCGGCGGGGCAGCCGGACCGGGCTGACCGGCTGAGGGCGGACACCCCCCTGGCGAGCCTGGGCATCGACTCCCTCGGCCTCCTCTGCGTCAGTGACCTCCTCTCCGAGGAGGGCTGGCACCTGCCCGACGAGGCCGGCATGTCGGCCACCACGGTGGGCGACCTCGCGGCCGGCATCAGGCCGGACGGCCGATGAGCCCCCGCCGCGCCGGTGCGCCGCCCGGACTCGGCGATGGCGCGGCGTTCGACGCCGAGGCGCTGCAGCGTCGCCTCGGCGTGAGTCTGGACCCCGAACTGATCGACCTCGCGCTCACGCATCGGTCCTTCGCCTACGAGAACGGCGGCATCCCCGACAACGAGCGGCTGGAGTTCCTCGGCGACTCGGTGCTCGGACTCGTCATCACCGAGACGCTCTACCGGACGCACCCGGACCTGCCCGAGGGGCAACTGGCGAAGATGCGCGCCTCTGTCGTCAACGCGCGTGCGCTGGCGGGGGTTGCGCGCGATCTCGGCCTGGGCTCCGCCCTCCGCCTGGGCCGAGGGGAGGAGGCTACCGGCGGACGGGACAAGTCCTCGATCCTCGCCGACACTCTCGAGGCCGTCATCGGGGCGGTCTACCTGCAGTGCGGAGCGACCCGGGCGACCGAGGTCGTGCACGCGCTCTTCGACCCCCTCGTCGGCGAGTCGGCACGCCTCGGCGCGGGGCTGGATTGGAAGACGTCCCTGCAGGAGCTCGTGGCGGTCGGCGGGCTCGGTCCGGTGGAGTACCTGGTCGAGGAGTCCGGGCCCGACCACGCGAAGCGGTTCGTCGCACGGGTCCGCGTCGGCGACGCGGTCTTCCCGGAGGGGACCGGTGGGTCGAAGAAGGAGGCGGAGCAGGAGGCGGCCGCTGCGGCGTACCAGGCCCTGGAGGCCTCAGCCGATGCCTGAGCTGCCCGAGGTGGAGGTCGTACGCCGCGGGCTCGATCCCTACCTGAGCGGTCGCGTCATCGCCGACGTCGTCGTACGCCATCCCCGGTCGGTGCGGCGGCACGCGACAGGTGCGCGCGGGCTGCGGCACGACCTGGTGTCGGCGCGGGTGCGCTGTGCGAGCCGCCGCGGGAAGTACCTGTGGCTTCCGCTGGACGATGGCGATCGCGCGCTCGTCGCGCACCTGGGGATGAGCGGGCAGCTCCTGCTCCCTACTCGCGACGAGCCCGAGGAGTCGCACCTGCGCGTGCTCATCAACTTCGAGCGGGGCCCTCGAGACCTGCGCTTCGTCGATCAGCGCATGTTCGGCGGACTTCACGTGGACTCCGTCGTCGACGACGGCGCTGGAGGGCGTGTCCCGGCCACGGTGGCGCATATCGCGAGGGACCCTCTGGATCCGCTCTTCGACGAGGCCGCCTTCGTGTCCGCGCTGCGCCGGAGGTCGTCGGGAGTCAAGCGCTGCCTCCTCGACCAGTCCCTCGTCTCGGGCATCGGGAACATCTACGCCGACGAGGCGCTGTGGCGGGCGCGTCTGCACTACGACCGTGAGGCCCGTCTCCTGCCGCCCGCACGCGTGCGCGAGCTGCTCGCCCACGTCCGCGACGTGATGACGGAGGCGCTCGCCCAGGGCGGCACGTCCTTCGACTCGCTCTACGTGAACGTCAACGGCGAGAGCGGCTGGTTCGACCGCTCCCTGGATGCCTACGGCCGGGAGGGGGAGCCGTGCCGCCGGTGCGGCCGGCCGATGGCGCGGGACGCCTTCATGAACCGCTCGTCGTACCGGTGCCCGCGATGCCAGCGCACGCCGCCATCCGGGCGACGAGCGCGGCGGGGAACCGGAATTGACGTCTGACCGGGCCCCCTGCCACCCTGGTGGCGCCC
>JBJTJS010000104.1:0-10673 GCA_046096085.1 bacterium | reverse complement strand
TGGAGATGTCGACCGACTTCTCCGCGGACTCGATGAACTCGATGATGGGCGCGATGCCGTCGTTCGGCTGGACGTTCGACAAGGTGATGCGGTCCGGCGGCGTCAGCGTCGCATCGGCCGGAGCGCTGTACGACGCCGTGGGCATCTCGACGGTGTTGGACGGGGACGAGCCGCCGCCCGAGGTGGAGCTCGACGTGCAGCCGACGAGGAGGGCGAGGCCGGCCACGGCCGCCAGCGACCGGGCGGCGCGGGCGGCGGTCATCCCGTCACTGTAGCCCCATGGAGCGGCTTGGGGGGTGTTGAGCAGGACGCCGGTCAGGCTCAGAGCTCACCGCGCCGGCTGTCCCCGTGATCCCTCAGGGGATCGATGCCGGCGAGGTGCTGGCCGAGACGGAGCAGTTGCTCGTCGGTGAGGTCGTCGATGTCCGCGCGGTACTCCGCGATGACCCGTCCGGCGATGTCGCGACGATGGTGCTCGAGGTAGGTCACCAGGTGATGGCTGGCATTGGCCTTGCCCTTGCCGTGACCCAGCAGGACGATCCCCGCCGCGGGAACCAGTGCCTGGGCGAGCGTGCCCCAGTAGGCATCGGAGTCGTCGAGGTACCTGCCGTCGACGTTGCCGTGATGGTGGTAGACGTTGTGGTAGCGCTTGCGCGGATCCTCGGCCACGACCTTCTCGGGGGCGGAATGGTCCGGGGAGTCGAGGGCGTAGATCCGGGTGCGGTGGAAGTCCACGGCGGCGACGGCGATGCGCCCCTCGAGGTCGATGGCGTCGGTGATGTCCTTCTCGCCCGCCATGTCAGACCTCATTCCCGGGAGCCTTGGGCGAGTAGCCCGCATTGCGCAGCATCCGGCGCAGGTCCACGACCATCTGCGTGTCGATGTCCTTGTGGCGCGGGCGATCGAACACCTCGGTTTCGTCTCCCACGGTGACCTTGAACTTCCCGTCATGGCGTTCCTCGACGGCGCCCACCGCCTCCAGGAGGGACAGCGCGTCATGCCACCGGATGTTGTGACTGGTGGGGTGGGAGAAGATCACCGTGAGAGTGTCCAGGTGATGGTTGTTGAGGTGCGTGGGGAGTTCACGCTCAGCGTGGGCCATCCCCCTACCCTGCCAGAGGCGCGCGCCCCCCTCGATGACGGGTCGCGCCTAGGCTGGGGCAATGACCGAGCCGAGTGGCAACCGTGGCCGTCGCGCGCTGGTGACCGGCGGGTCCCGCGGGATCGGCGCCGCGATCGCGACGCGGCTCGCGTCGGAGGGCTATCGCGTCGCCGTGCACTACGCCCGCTCCGGGGGGTCGGCTCGGCAGGTGCACGCGGAGCTCGAGGGGGAGGGCCATCTTGTCGTGCAGGCCGATCTGCGTGATCCGCTGCAGGCGAGGGCGATGGTGGACGAGGCCGCCGAGGCCTGGGGGGGCATCGACGTCCTCGTGAACAATGCGGGGGTCTTCCTGGCCCATCCCATCGACGACACCGGCTACGAGGCGTGGCAGGAGATCTGGCGAGAGACGCTCGAGGTGAACGTCGTCGGCCCCGCCAACGTGACCTGGGCCGCGGTCCGTCACATGGGCCCGGGGGCGCGGATCATCAACATCGGCTCGCGCGGGGCTTTCCGCGGCGAGCCGGACAGTCCCGCGTACGGGGCGAGCAAGGCCGCCATCGCGGCCCTGGGTCAGTCCCTCGCCAAGGACCTCGGCAGGCGCGGGATCGCGGTGACGACGGTCGCTCCGGGCTTCGTGGACACGGACATGGCCACCGAGGCCATGGCGGGCGGGGCGGGGGTCGGCCGCCGTGCCGAGAGCCCGTTCGGCAGGATCGCGCACGCCGAGGAGGTGGCCGCCGCGGTGGCCTACCTCGCGTCGCCGGAGGCGGAGTGGGCCAGCGGGGGGATCCTCGACCTCAACGGGGCGTCGTACCTGCGCATGTGAGCGCGGGGCATCAGCCGGCGAGGAAGTCCCCGAGGATCCGCGAGAAGTCGTCGGCGTACTCGATCTGGGTCCAGTGGCCGCAGCGCCCGAACACGTGCAACTGCGCGTCGGGGATGAGACGCAGGAGCTCCCACGACACCGCCAGCGGGATGACCTGGTCCTCGCGCCCGTGGAAGATGATGGTCGGGGCGGTGATCTGCGCGACCCGCGCCGGGTCCTGGGTGATCCGGTCAAGAGCCTCCTGGCGGGGTGGCGGGAACATCGCCGCGAACGACTCCTGGAAGCCCGGCTGGATGCTGGCGCGGTACCTGAGCTCGGCGAGCGCGTCGGCATCGGGATTGGGCTCGTAGGTGAAGACGTCGAGGAGCGCGCGCATGCTCTCGACGCTCGGCTGGTAGCCCCACACCGCCTCGAGGCCGGGCGTGATGTCGAAGGGGACCCCAACGGCTCCCATGAGGCCGAGACGGCGCACCCGGTCCGGATGGCGGATGGCCATGCCGAGCGCGAGCGTCCCGCCGAAGGAGTTGCCGACCACGTGGGCCCGCTCGATCCCGAGCGCATCCAGGACGCCGACCATGTGCGTCGTCCAGGTCTCCAGGTCATAGTCGACGACCGACCGCTCCGTATAGCCGAACCCGACGACGTCGGGTGCGATCACGCGGAACCGCGCCGCGAGCGCGGGGATGGTGAGCCGCCAGTTGGCCCAGGCGCTCACGCCAGGACCGCTGCCATGGATGAGCAGGACCGTGCCCCCGCCGGGATCCGACGCTGTGTCGTGGACGTTCGTCACAATGCCCGCGGCGATGATCGTGTCGCCGATCTCCGGAGTGTCCGTCATGCGCGGGCTCCCTGATGGTCCTGGATCGATCCCAGTGTCGACTTCGACAGCTTGCGGCCCTGGTCGTCGAGCACGAGAGGGTGGTGTACGTACGTCGCCTGGGCCACGTTGACGATGCCGAGGGCGCGCGCGAGGAAGGCCTGGGCTGCACTCGACGCCACGAGGTCCTCTCCTCTCACGATGTGGGTCGTCCCGAGCCGCTCGTCCTCGAGGAGGGAGACCCACTGGTACGCCGGCACGTCGTCGCGCCGCCAGACGACGAAGTCGCCCAGCGTCTCGTCGAGTCGGACGTCGCGGTCGCCCACGCGGACGGACGTTCCTCCGGGGACGTGCACGCGCAGTGCGCTGGAGCCGGGCACAAGGGGCAGGCCGCGATGGCGGCAACCCCCGGGGCAGCCGCCGCTCGGGATGCCCGCCAGGGCTGTGCGCGGGCAGGCGCAGGCGTAGGCGATGACCCCCGATCCGGCCAGGTCGACCAGCCGCGACCGGTACTCCTCCGTGCGGCGACGCTGCGACCACGAAGCCTCGAACTCCTCCGTCGAGCGCGGCCCCACCGTCCATCGGAATCGGTGCTCGTCGAGCACAGCGAAGATGTGGTCGACGTACTCCCGCCGGTAGCGGCTGGCGTCGGCGTCGTCGATCCGCAGGGCGAGATCGGCACCGGATTCGCGCGCGATGCGAGCAGTGGCCTGGAAGTTGGCGAGGTTCCCCTCGTGGAGGAATCCGCTGGGCGTGGGCGCGAGCCGGGCGAGCACCCTGTCACCCTAGGCTCTGCGCCACTCCCCGGGACGCGGGACGCGGGGCCAGCAGCCCGTCCGGGGCGAACGCGTAGGAGGTGCTGGCGGTCTCGAGGGTCAGGTGCCCGTCGACGACGCGGACCCGCGCGTCGGGCAGGTCCACCGCGATGATGGTCTCGAACCTGATGTCGCGGCCGCGCGGGGCGCCGCAGCGCGCCTCGAGGGCGCCGACCGGCGTGCGGTACCCGGCGAAGTGCTCGACGGGGACGAGCGCGGGGGCGATGACGGCGTCCTGGACGAGGCAGAAGATGTCGAGCGTGTGGGCGCCGTCGCGCGTGACGGCCGTATGCGCGCTAGAAGGCACCCATCCCGGGTCGAGGTGCCAGGACTGCACCGGCCGGGCAGCGGGCCCCGAAGCCACCCGGAAGGTGTCGGCGGACCCGAGCACGAAGGAGTCCCGGACGAAGGTGAGCACCCGTGTCGCAGTTCCCCTGCGCTTGGATGTGACGAGCCGGTAGGCGTCAACACCGTCTGCCGACAGTTGCTCGCCGGCGGTTCGCCCGATGAAGTCCTCCCCCTGCAGCCTCAGGACCGAGTGGGCCTGGGGGGAGTCCGCCCAGCGGCGGCGCGCGTCGGCGCTGTTGTCGAAGAGGCCCCGGTCGGCAAGGACGGGAAGGCCGTCGCCGGGAGCTGGCCCCACCCACCAGGTGGCGGCACCGTGGTCGGCGTGCCCGTGCATCCGTGGTGCGGGCCCGAAGCGCACGATGTGGTGCTGAGGGCGTCCCGCCGGCGGGGCCCGGTGCACCGCGGCCCACCCCGTGTCGGGACAGAACACTGACCCGCCCGATGAGACGCCGAGGGCGGCCAGGTCGGCCGCCGACCATGCGCCGAGTACGCCGTCGCCGATGGGCTGCAGGACCCCGTCGGGCCGGATGAGCGCGGCGAGCGCCGACCGGGCGCGCTGCAGGACGGCGCGGTCCTCCTCGGACATGCCGGGGCCGAGGTTCCGCGTCCAGATCCGGATGTTGAGCGCCTGGTAGAAGCTGGACTGCTCGCGGACCATCCCGCAGGGGTCGAAGACCCCCTGGAACATGTCGTGCAGACGCAGAGAGGCGCGGGAAACGAGGTCGGGGCGGCCGAGCAGCTCGCCGGCGGCGCGAAGCGCCTCGTTCGCGAAGACCCCGTGGGTGTGCGGCGGTCGCCTCGGCGGCCCGTAGTAGCGGCTCTCGTCGAGGTTGGCGGCGATGAGCGCATCCAGGACGGAGAGGATGCGGGCGTCGGACGATCGCGCGTAGAGGCACAGGCCGGCCCACAGGCGCAGGGTCACGTGGTACTCGGCCCATCCCGTGCGCCGAAGCGAGTCGCGTCCCGCGCCCCCGCCGGGATCCGCGGACGCGGCCGCCTGCTCGAGCAGGAGATCGATGGCCAGGGTCGAGTCGTCGTCGTAGAGCGGGATCAGCCAGGCGCTGGAGTGGAAGTACTGGCTCACCGTCGGGTCGCTCGCCGTGAACGCCTTCCAGGAGTCATCGCGGAAGGCGAAGCCCCGTCCGGAGAGCATCACGATGCCGGCGCTCGCGACGCGCGACAGATCGGTGCTGTGCTGCTTGCGAATGCGCAGGGCTGTGGCGCAGAGGGCCTGGGCGTCCTCCGCCGAGACCGATGGCCGCGGCGAGGCCGGGATCCCCGGGGCAGCCCAGGTGAACGCGGGGAGGAGCAGGCACGAGGCGATCGCCACGCCGAGGATGCCGTGCCTCATCCGCACCTGCGGTCCCCCTTCACATGCGCGCCCGGGTCTGGATGCCGCGCGACCGTCATCGTGCCCCATGCCGTGGCTCGGGCGGCGCCTCCACCATGACGCCGTCCGCGGTGAAGGTGTAGGAGGAGGTCGACGTCGTGACCTGGAGGTGACCATCCACGGATCGTGCCCTCGGTATGCCCCGGCCGACGACGATGATGGTCTCGATCGAGATGCGGGATGCCCGCGGGGGCCAGCAGCGCAGTTCCAGCGCGGGCACCGTCCTGCGGTATCCGGGGAAGTGGCGGGTCCCCTTCACCTGAGCACGCCAGGCCTTGCCTTCGCTGTGGCAGAAGGCGGTGAGCGTGTAGGCCCCGTCCGCGGACTGGGCCGAATGGCGACGGGCCCGTTCCCATTCGGGTCCGAGCTGCCAGCCCTGCACGGCGCTCACGCGGCTGCCGGTCGCGGAGACGAAGGAGTCGGAGGCACCGAGGACCGAGTCGCCAGCGCTCATCGTGAGGACGCGATGGGCCGTCCCGGCGGGCGATGCGGTGATGAGGCGGTACGAGTCGCCCTCCGGCGTCTGGACGCGGACCCCCGAGGTGGGCCCGACCGCCTCCCCGCCGACGAGCCGGAGCACCGAGTGCGCCGCGGGGGAGTCGGCCCAGGCTCGGCGGGCGTCGTGGCGCTTGTCGAAGTGGCCGCGGTCGGCGAGGACGGATATCCCCTCCTCGCCCTGCCCCAGCCACCAGGTGATCGAGCCGTGGTCGTCGTGCCCGTGCAGCCGGGGCTTCGGGCCGAAGCGCGCCACGTGGTGCTGCGCCCGCCCGTCGGGCAGCGCCCGGTGGGCGGCGGCCCATCCGGTGTCTGGGCAGAAGACCTCCCCGCCCGGGGACACGCCCAGGGCCGCGAGCCTCTCCCGGTCCCAGATGCCGGCGATGCCGTCGCCGATGGGATCGAGCACGCCGTCGGGTCGCGCCAGTGCAGCAAGCGCCGCACGGGCACGACTCATGGCACCTTGCACCGCTTCTGACGTGTCGTCGGCCAGGTTGCGGGACCACAGGCGGATGTTCACGACCTGGTAGTAGGACGCCTGCTCGTGCATCATGCCGCAGGGCTCGAACACCTCGTCGAACATGACCCGCAGCCGCTCCGCCGCCCGCGCGACCAGGCCGGGCCGTCCCAGGAGGAGGCCGACGGCGCGAAGGGCCTCGTTCGCGAAGACGCCGTGGTTGTGGGGAGCGCGCAGGGGAGGGCCGTAGTACCGAGCCTCGTCGAGGTTCGCCTTGACGAGGGCGTTGATGATCGGCACGATCCGCCCGTCCCCGGAGAGCCCGTGGAGGCAGAGCGCGGTCCACGTGCGCAGGGTCACCTGGGACTCCGACCATCCTCCCCGCACGAGCGCGTCGCGGCCCGCGATCGCTCCTGGGTCGGGAGAGGCCTGCGCCTGACCTAGGAGGAGCTCGACTGCTTGCGAGGGCCGGACCGCGTAGAGGCCGATGAGCCACGCTGAGGAGTGGAACACCTGGCTCGTGCTCGGGTGCGCGGGGACGAACCCCCGCCATCCTCCGGGCCCTACCGCGAACGTCTCGCCCGAGATGGTGACGGCGCCTGCGTCCTCGAGGCGGGAGAGATCGACGACGTGGTCCTTGAGGGGTCGTTCGGCCACAGTGCACGCCTGGGCGACCGTCATCGGGGGGACTGCGGCCGGGGGGACGGGCGTTCCCTCGCTCGCGAGCGTGCCTGCGACCGGGGACTGTGCGACGGCCATGGACGCCACGACGGCGATGACGCTTGCGGCGCGCATCCTCCTTGACAGCACGCAGCCCCCCTTGCGCAAGCGCCGGGGCAGGTCCCCTCCTGAGCGCTCGCCCAGTCTGGACGACATCGCAGGCGCGTGTCCACGTGACTGGCCGACGAGGTCGCTGGCTGGCTACGGCGAGGATCGCGCGGCGATGTCGCCGGCCATGCGACGGCGGATGACGAAGAAGATGCCCGCCGCCGCCAGGGTGATGAGTCCGCCGACGAGCCCGTGGGCCCGGTAGGCCTGGACGTAGGCGATCCGATCCATCTCCTGCAGGTCCTCGGCCTCGTCCAGCGGGATGCCGTACTGGTCGGCGACGTCCTGGGGGGCGGAGCCGTACAGGAGGTCCTGGGCCGGGGCGCTGACATCGGAACCGGACAGTCCCGATGCCTCGAGCTGGGTGTACATCGAGGCGGTGGCCGCGGTGGTGACGACGACGGTCATGATCGTGACGCCGACCGCGAGGCCGATGTTGCTGGCGGCGCTCTTGTATGCCGACGTGTCGCCCTCGTCACCCCGCTGGGAGAGGTCCATGACGGCATTGGTCATGGTGATGACCGCACCGAGCGACGCGAATCCGTACAGGGCCACGATGACGACCGGGACGATGATGGGGGAGTCCGGCTGCACGATGGTGGACAGGAGCAGAGTGGCCGCCAGGGCACCGATCATGAGGGTGCCCGTGAAGGTCACCCCCTTGCGCTGGAGGACCTTGCGCACGACGACCGCGCTGGTGATGCCGGCGAGTTGGGTGGGGATCATGAGGACGGCCGCGCCGAGCGCGGAGTAGCCGTATGCGATCTCGAACAGCAGGGTGGAGTAGTAGTAGAGGTTGGCAAAGCTCACGAGGATGACCACGACGAGCAGCACCACCAGGCCGCCGTGGCGCAGGGGAGCCAGGGAGAGCGTGGGGTTCTGCAGGCGGCGATAGGCGATGATGAGGCCGACGATGCAGGCGAATCCCACGCCGGCGGACACCCAGAAGCGCGTGCTCGGTCCCTCCCCGCGCAGGGTGCCGAAGAGGTCGACGAAGATCGCCAGGGCGAGGCCGGCGAGCGCGGGGGTGACCATCTCGCCGCGGAGGCGCTCCCGGGCCTCGTCGCGAGGGAACAGGTAGACCGCAGCGCCGAACGCCGCCACCCCGCCGAGGACCCACACGAGGGAGACCGTGCGCCATGTCGTGAGCGAGAGAAGCAGCCCGGCGAGCAAGGGCATCACGAGGTAGGCCATGGGCTGCACGGACGACACCGCCGAGAACGCCGTGGCCCGACCGGCCTTGTCGCGGATCATCACCGTGACGTAGGCGATGCCCACGACCGCCATGACGGACTTGCCGATATTGGCGAGTAGCAGGCCGGCGCTGGCGATCTCGACATTGGGCGAGATGGTGACGACGAGGGAGCCGAGGGCGAAGATGGCCGCCGTGGCGATGATCACGCGACGCTCCCCGAGCCGCTCGCCCAGGACGCCCGCGAGGAAGACAACGAGCAGCGCCCCGAGGCTGGAGATCTGCCGCATGACGGCCGACTGCTCTTCCGAGGCGCCGAGGTCGGCGAGCATGTCGGGGAGCATGTAGTTGAAGCTCGCGGCCAGCGTGAGGATGCCGACGAGCGCGACGGACGACCCGAGGACGATCCGGCGCTGGTCGGGTGTGAGTTCCACCTTCTTCGTGGAGCGCGCGCTCATGCGCACACGTTAGGGGTCGCTCCTGCCATCCGGCGCCAGGGTCCGTCTGGGCGCGGGGTGGAGGGCGCCACTCGAGCCCGTGCGGGGCGCCCCGGTGGAAGAATGGGCAACCATCGCCGTGATGGCCGCAGGGCCACCATGATCGCCCGGGAGTGGCCATGGCCGAGTACCTCATCTACTTCAACCAGCAGTGGGTCGGCGACCACAGCGAAGACTGGTTCGCCTCCCGTGGGCCACTCGCACGAGCGGTGGTCGAGGAGATGAGGGCGGCGGGAGTCCTGGTGTACGCCGGGGGACTGGTGGAGGAGTTCGACGAGGTCTTCACCGCTGACGCGACGTCCGGGAGCGTCCGGTTCCGTCCCGGGCGGAATAGCGACTGCGACGAGTGGCTCGGGGGGCTGACCATCGTCAGCGTGCCGGACGCGGAGGCCGCCCGACTCTGGGCCGGCCGAATCGCGGAAGCGTGCGGATGGCCCCAGGAGGTGCGCCCCCTCAAGAGCTAGCGGAACCCGCCACCGAGCATGGCCTGGGCCCTCGCTGTGCGAACCGGCGAGACGACGCGAGAGGGGCTAGGCGAGTTCTGCGAGTTGGCTCCTGACGACCGCCGCATCCTCCTCGTCGGCTTCGAGGGCAAGCTCGGCATGGGCGGCAGCTATTGCGGCGTCGGGGCTCAGGCCGGCTGACTTCTGAGCTCGGGCGAGTCCCTCGCTCAAGCTCGCCTTCAGCCAGTGAGGGAAGCCTTCGTGGGCCTGCGCGAGAGCGGTGTGCGCGTACAGGAGTGCCAGGCGCGGATTCCCGGTTGCTGCGCAGGCTCGGCTCACCATCCAGTCCGCGATGGCGAGTTCCTGAGGCTCACCGACCCCGGACCAGTGGAGCCGGGAGGCGAACGCGGATGCCACAAGGTCACGATCGCGAGCGTCTCCCGGTGCCTGCTCGAGGAGGTCCCAACAGGTGTTGTAGGCGGCGGCAGCCAGCCGCCGTGCGTCCTCAGCCATTGTTGGCCTGTCCGATCCTGTGTCCGACCTGCGTCCAATCCTGTGTCCGAGGGGGGACTTGAACCCCCATGCCCTTGCGGGCACTAGCACCTCAAGCTAGCGCGTCTGCCAATTCCGCCACCCGGACGTGGAGCGAGCCGACTCGCAGGGGATCGCGACCCAGAACGCCGTCCCGAAGGATAACAACCTCACGGGAGAGGCGGTGATCGACGTCCCGTCGATCCCGGATGGGGGCAGGATGGGGGCATGCCCGCCGAGACCGGCCCGACCGCCGAGGCTGCTGCCGCCGAGAGCGAAGTCGTGGCCATCCTGCGCGATCTCGTCCGCATCGACACCTCCAACGACGGGAGCGATGCGGGGCCGGGGGAGGTCGAGGCCGCCGAGTACGTCGAGGCCCAGCTCGCCGAGGCGGGTCTCGAGGCCGAGCGCTTCAGTACGACGTCGTCGCGCCGTCAGGCGGTCGTGGCCCGCATCCCCGGGACTGATCCGTCGCTGCCGAGACTGCTCGTCCACGGACACCTCGACGTGGTCCCCGCACGGGCCGAGGACTGGTCGGTGCCGCCCTTCGCCGCCGAGGTGGTCGACGACATGGTGTGGGGCCGCGGAGCCGTGGACATGAAGGACATGGACGCCATGGTGATCAGCCTGGCTCGCTCGTGGGCGCGCGCGGGCACGCGCCCCCGGCGTGACCTCGTCCTGCTCTTCCTCCCCGACGAGGAAGCCGGCGGTCACCACGGCTCCCACTGGATCGTCGATCACCGGCCCGACATCCTCGAAGGTGTCAGCGAGGGCGTGAGCGAGGTGGGCGGCTTCTCGATGACCACTCCCGACCAGCGCCGCATGTACCTCATCCAGACCGCGGAGAAGGGCATCGCGTGGATGCGCGTCATCGCCGAGGGCACCGCCGGACACGGCTCGATGATCCAGCCCGACAATGCGGTGACCGAGAT
>JBJTJS010000103.1:0-6350 GCA_046096085.1 bacterium | reverse complement strand
GACCACGCGACGATCCTCGGCAAGGTCGTGGCGGTCATGCGCCGCGTCTGACGCTCGATCTCGTCAGTTCCGGTCAGCTCCTGTCGGCTGCGTCGGACCGTTCGGGGTCTTCTGAGTCGACGCCTTCCGAGTCGAGGCTCTCCGACAGTCGGCGCAGGGCCGCGAGCACCTGGCCGCGATCCGTCGTCGGCCACAGCGGGGGCAGGCTCGCGCGCAGCCTGCCGCCGGACCCGGCAGTCGACAGTCGGGGATCGAGGACGGCGACGACGCCGCGATCGCGTTCCGTGCGGATGAGCCGTCCCGCGCCCTGTGCGAGCAGGAGTCCCGCGCGCGGGACCGCCACGGCCGCGAACCCGCTGCCGCCGGCGGCATCGACCGCCTCCTGGCGAGCGGAGAACACCGGGTCATCGGGCCGCGGGAACGGAATCCGGTCGACGATCACCTGGATGCACGTCCCCCCGGGGAGA
The DNA here is from genome assembly GCA_046096085.1 of bacterium. Classification (GTDB taxonomy): domain Bacteria; phylum Actinomycetota; class Actinomycetes; order S36-B12; family S36-B12; genus Mxb001. The sequence continues at coordinate 5,883 of JBJTJS010000103.1, read as the reverse complement.
TCGACCCCCTGCCACAGCGACATCGTGCCGACCAGGCTCAGGCTGGGGTCGGCGGCGAACTGCTCGACCAGCGCCCCGACCGGCTCGCCGCGACGCTGGGCGAGGACTCCGGTCGTGCAGCGCACCCCGAGGTACTCCGCCACTCGGTCCACCGCTCGCCACGACGAACACAGGATCAGCGTGCGACCACTCGCGGCCTCGACCAGGTCGCCGATCTCGTCCAGGGCCTCCTCCGGGATGCCGTCTCGGCCGGGCGGCGGCAGGTGCGCCGCGACGTACAGGATCCCCTGCCGGGCGTAGTCGAACGGGCTGCCGACGTCGAGGGTCGTCGCGTCGGACTCCTCTAGCCCCAGGCCGCGCATGAGCGGCTCGAACCCGCCGCCCACGGTGAGCGTGGCGCTCGTGACGACGGTGGGGATCCGATCGAAGATCTCGCGCGCGACACGCTGCGAGACATCCAGCGGGGCCAGGTGCACAGCCTGCGACGAGGCATCCACCCATGCCACCTCGTCCTCGCGCAGCGCGATGAATCGCCCGGCGACCTCGAACACCTCGTCGAGGGCCGCGCGCGCCCGCTGGCGTCGGGCGTCGTCGACCGGGGATGCGCCTGCGCTGTCACGGCGGGTGCCCTCCAGGGAACTCAACGCCGCGCGCGCGGCATCCCGAACGCCGGTGAGGGCGAGGAGGAGACCCCGATGGGAGTCCGCGTCGGGCCGGGCCAGCCGCCCCGGCGACTGCGCCCCGATGGCGCCCACGAGGTCGTCGGCCGCCTCGGCGAGTCGCTCGTACGTCTCGGGGTCGACCAGGCGGCGACTGCGGGCGACGGCGTTCTCCAGGGTGCGGGCACCCAACTCGACGGTGAGCGCCTGGGTGGCACGGTCCACCAGCTCGTGGCCCTCGTCGATCACGACGACGGAGTGGTCGGGCAGGACCGGGATCCCCTCCAAGTAGTGCACCGAGAGCATCGCGGGATTGGTGACGATGATGTCGGCGGCCGCCGCCTTCTCGCGACGCAGCGCCGTGAAGCACTCGCTGCCGAACGCGCACGATGTCTCCCCGACGCACTCGCGCCGGCTCACGCTGATGCCGCGCCAGACGCGGGCATCGATGGGGGCGCCGAACTCGTCGCGGTCCCCCGTCTCCGTCTCGCGAGCCCACGCGGTCACCTCGCGGGCGTGGCGGGCGAGGGTCCCGGTCGGCACGGGCATCAGGGCACCGTCGTCGTCATCGCCTGCGTCGCGATTCAGGCGCTCGAGGCACACGTCGTTGTTGCGGCCCTTGGGGACGGCGAACGTGACCTCGTCGTCGAGGTAGTCGCGCAGGGCGTCCTGGACGGCGGGCAGGTCGCTGGACACCAGTTGCCGCTGCAGGGCCAGGGTCGCGGTGGCCACGACCACCGGACCGGTGCGCGCCGCCTGCAGCGCCGCAGGGACGAGGTAGCCGAAGGACTTGCCCGTGCCGGTTCCCGCCTGCACGAGCAGATGCCGGCCGTCGGCCATGCTGCCGTCCACGGCGCGGGCCATCTCCTCCTGGCCACCGCGCGGCTCGCCGCCCACCGACGCGACGACGCGGGCCAGGGCCTCCCCGACGTCGCTCACGCGTCGACCGCGGCCTCGCGCAGGCGCGCCGCCAGGCCCTCGCTCACCCGCGCGTGCAGGCGGGTGCCGTGCTCCAGATGGTCCACCCCGATCACGTCGCCACTGTCATGGGCACGCGCCACGAGATCCCCGCGGTCGTACGGGATAACGAGGTCCACCTCGACCTGCGGGCGCGGCAGTCGCGCGTCGACCTCGGCGAGCAGCTCGGCGATCCCCTCGCCGGTGCGTGCCGACACGAGCACGGCACCAGGCTCGCGCCGACGCAGTCTCTCCACCCATGCGGGATCGGCGATGTCGGCCTTGTTGATGACGACGAGCTCCAGGACGCCGCTCGCCCCGATCTCGGCCAGCACCTCGCGCACGGCGGACAGCTGCGCCTCGGGGTCCTCGTCGGAGCCGTCCACGACGTGCAGGATGAGGTCGGCGTCGATCACCTCATCGAGCGTGGACCGGAAGGCCTCGACGAGGTTGTGGGGCAGGTGCCGGACGAACCCGACGGTGTCCGCGACCGTGCACGCGCGACCACTCGGCAGCTCCAGGCGGCGGACCGTGGGATCCAGGGTTGCGAAGAGCGCGTCCTCGACGAGGACGCCGGCCCCGGTGAGGCGATTGAGGAGGCTGGACTTCCCCGCGTTGGTGTAGCCGGCCAGGGCCACGGCAGGGACGCCCGAGCCCCGCCGGCCGCGACGCTGCGTGCTGCGCACGCGATCCAGGTCGCGCAGTTCGCGGCGCAGGGCGGTCATCTGCGTCCGGATGCGCCGACGATCGGTCTCGATCTTGGTCTCGCCGGGGCCGCGCGTGCCCACGCCGCCGGTCGCGCCTCCGGCCCGGCCGCCGGCCTGGCGGCTCAAGGACTCGCCCCAGCCGCGCAGCCGCGGCAGGAGGTACTCCATCTGCGCCAGGGAGACCTGGGCCTTGCCGGCGCGGCTGCGCGCGTGCTGGGCGAAGATGTCGAGGATCAGCCAGGTGCGGTCGACGACCTTGACCTTGACGATGTCCTCCAGGTGGCGCAGCTGCCCGGGCGTCAGCTCGCCGTCGCAGATGACGGTGTCCGCGCCGGTCGCGACGACGATGTCGCGCAGCTCCTGTGCCTTGCCCGACCCGATGTAGGTCGCCGGGTCGGGGCGGTCGCGTCGCTGGATGAGCCCCTCGAGGACGACCGCTCCCGCGGTCTCGGCCAGGAGCGCGAGCTCGCGCAGGCTGCGCTCGGCCTCGGCCACGCTTCCCGATGTCCACACCCCGACGAGCACCACCTGCTCGAGGCGGACCTGGCGGTACTCGACCTCGGTGACGTCGGTGAGCTCGGTGGACAGGCCCGCAACACGGCGCAGGGCCTGCCGGTCGGCGAGGTCGAGGTCGCCGACCGCCGGGGGCGTCAGATCCACCGGGCGACCCAGTCGGCGTCGAGCGCACCCTCGCCCACGACGACCGCGGGCCCGATGAGGAGCAGTTCGCCGTCGTCCTCCTCGCGCACCCGCAGGGAGCCGCCGGGGACATCGACGCGGTACGTCGCCTCCGACGAGGCACCAGGACGGCGCCGGCTCGCCCAGGCCGCAGCGCACGCGCCCGTGCCGCAGGACAGCGTCTCCCCCACTCCGCGCTCATGCACCCGCATGGACACGTGGGCCGGAGCCACCTCGTGCACCACCTCGACGTTGGCGCCCTCGGGGAAGAAGGTTTCCGGCGACAGCCGGGGTGCGCTGGCGAGGCTGCCCGCGGCGTCGAGGGATCCCACGAAGACGACCGCGTGCGGGTTGGGCACGAGGACGCCGACGCCGGGGAACGTCATCGCCCCCAGCGTCACCGAGACCGTCCCGGGCAACGGCGTTGCGGGGCCCATGCGCACCTCGTAGTCGCCGTCGGGCAGGCGCCGTACATGCCGGACCCCGCCGCGGGACGCGATATCGACCCCGTTCGGGTCGGCGAGGCCATGCTCGAACAGCCAGGCGGCGAAGACGCGGATGCCGTTGCCGCACATCTGCGCCAGGGAGCCATCGGCGTTGCGGTAGTCCATGAAGAGGTCGGCGCCCCGCGCCGCGGGGTCGTCGGTTGCCGCCGAGGCGACGAGGCGCAGGATGCCGTCACCGCCGAGGCCCGTGCGCCGGTCGCACAGCGACTGGACCATCGACTCCGTGAGCTCGAGCTCCCCCCTCAGGTCGGGCAGCACGATGAAGTCGTTGCCCGTGCCGTGGCCCTTGGCGAAGGCCACGGTGCTCGCGTCGCTCACGGCACCAGACTAGGTGTTCGCGCTGAGTGCACGCCGATAGAACCCCGCCGCCTCCTCGAGCACGTGGTCCCAGGTCTGGCGCGGCAGGGTCCCGGTGTTCGTACGGCGCATCCGCTCGATGAGCCCCGGGTCCCGCGCCAGCGCGACCAGCGCCCCCGAGAGGCCGGGGTCGTCGGGGGCCAGCAGGCCGTTGACGCCGTTCTCGATGAATTCCCCCGTGCCCGTCTGCGAGCGCGCAACCACGGGCAGGCCGAAGGTGCGGGCCTCGAGGGCCGCGATGCCGAAGGACTCGCGCACTGACGCCTGGACGAAGACATCGGCGTCGGCGAAGCGCTCGCGGATCTCGTCCTTGGTCAGTCGGCCGGTGAAGCGGGCGTCGAGGCCCAGGCGGCGGGCCAGCCGTTCGGCGCGGGATCGCTCCGGCCCGTCGCCGATGACGGTGAGCGAGATCGGGTGCTCGGGCCCGGCCGTGCGGGCGGCGTTCGCGGTCGCTCTCAGCAGCGCCCCCACGCGCTTGCGCGGAGCGAGCCGCAGCACCGAGACAGCGCGCAGGCCCGGGGGCCGCGCCAGCCCGTGCCCGTCGTGGGACCGCCACTCCTCGGGGTCGATTCCGTTGGGCACTACGCCCACCTCGCAGTGCAGGGCCTCTGCCACGGCGCTCGCCGCGACACCGCTCACCGCGGTCATCACCACGCCGGCCGCGGACCAGCCGAGGACGCGATCGCCCCCGCCGAGACCCGCACGGGCGAGTGGACCCCACATGCTGTGCACGGTCACGACGACCGGCAGGCCCATGGCGGTCGCTGCGCCCAGCGCGCCCCAGGCGAACGGCGAGATCGCACCCGCGTGGATGTGGACGACGTCGACCGGCTGGTCCCGAAGGAGGTCTCGGACGTGCGCCGACGTTCGGGGGTGCACGGGGATGTCGGCAGGCAGTCGCGCCGTGACGCGCTCGATTCGCACGCCGTCTCGTTGCTCGGTGGATCGGCCTCGCGCGTCGCCGGGGCCTGGCGTGGCGGTGATGACGCAGACGTCGTCGCCGCGGGCCGCCTGGCGCCTGGCCAGTCCGCGGACCTGGGTCTCGATCCCCCCGGTGCGGGGCAGGTAGCAGTCCGAGACGTGGGCGATCCGCCCGGGCCCCGACGTTACGCCCCCGCTACCCCATCCAGCCCCCTCCCCTGGTTAGCCGCCCACCAGCCGCGAAATCCGCCCCGAAAACGCGGCTCAACGGCGGCTAGCCAGGAAGGGGGCAGGATGGACCCGTGACCACGCTGGTGTTCTGCCACGCGCACCCCGACGACGAGGCGCTCCTCACCGCGGGGACGATGGCACGCGCCACCGCCGAGGGCCATCGGGTCGTCCTCGTGGTCGCCACGGACGGCGCTGCGGGGCTCACGTCGGCGCACCTGCGCGACGACCTCGCCGGCATCCGGCGCGCGGAGGTCGAGCAGTCCGCCCGGATCCTGGGCACGGCCCGGGTCGTCCACCTCGGGTACGCCGACTCCGGCCTCGACGGCACCTTCCCCGGCGGCATGGCCGGGGAGCCCGTCGAGGAGATCGCGATGCGTATCGCGCAGGTCGTGGAGGCCGAGGGAGCGGCCGTGCTGGTGGGCTACGACGCCGCGGGCGGCTACGGCCACGCCGACCATGTACAGCTGCACCATGCCGTGCGCTCCGCGGCCAGGTCGACGGACACGAGGCTCTTCGAGGCCACCCTTCCCCGCGAGCCGATCGCCGCCGCCGTGCGCATCGCCGCTGCCGCCCGGGTCACGCCCGCCGACTTCGATCCCCGCGAGTTCGCGCAGTCCTGGACCCCCCGCCGCGACATCACCCCTCGGGTCGACGTTCGCGCGCACCTCGATGCCAAGCGCGCCAGCCTGCGGGCCCACGCCAGTCAGGCGCAGGCGGACGGCGCCACCCGCACCCTCGGGGTGCTCGCCGGCCTCCCCGCGCCGGCGTTTGGCTGGCTCCTCGGCACCGAGTACTACGTCTCCGTGCCCCCGACCTCCTCCCCCCACTCCCGTTGAGTGGCGGCTGGTGTCGCCCGACACGGCGTGT
>JBJTJS010000102.1:0-3621 GCA_046096085.1 bacterium | reverse complement strand
TTCCCCTGGATGGGTTGCCCCATTCGGATACCTCCGGTTCCCAGGCTGCCAGCGCCTCCCCGGAGCGTTTCGCCGCGTGGCCGCGTCCTTCTTCGGCCGTCGTCGCCAAGGCATCCACCATGCGCCCTCTCTTGCGGTCATGCTCGCCATCAATTCCGTTCCGTCGCTCCGGACCGGCACGCGCTCGAACGCCCTGCGGCGCCTCACGGTCCTTCCATCGCTCTGGCCGGCCGATGCCCTCGGCACGCCGTCGTCGCCCCGCCCCCGCGCGCGTTCGCGGAAAGATGCGGCTGGCGACTCGATTCGTTCTCCCGTGGCAAATGTGATGTTGGTTTCGTTTGGTGTGTCACGCACGCGGACGGGCGCGCCGATCGCTCGGCATCCCTTCCGCAGCCGCAGGACCTGGGCGGTCCCGCGCATCTCGTTGTCAAGGTGCTCATCGGCTGGCCGGAATCTGGAGACGTCGGAACATCAGAAAGCCCTGTCATCCCCCGCTGCCTGCCCGGCGTTGCCGCCGGGGTGGGCGCGCCTGGACTCGAACCAGGGGCCTCGGCCTTATCAGGGCCGCGCTCTGACCGCCTGAGCTACGCGCCCCGAGATCCTCGCCATGCCGATGCGCGCAAGAACCGCAGACAGTCCCGCGCCGAAGACGGAGCAGCAGGTTCACGAACGTGAGATCGTGCGCGTCACGCATCTCCCCAGGATGCCGGCGTCGCTGCCAGCCGCTCATACCCGATGTGGGGAGCGACTCGCGACCGGTGCCCGGTCGGTCCTGGTTCATCGATGCGTGCCTGACCTGGGAAGGCGCTCAGGGCGCTCCCTAGAAAGGAGGTGATCCAGCCGCAGCTTCCGCTACGGCTACCTTGTTACGACTTCGTCCCAATCACCAACCCTGCCCTCGACGGCTGCCTCCCGAAGGTTGGCCCACCGGCTTCAGGCATTGCCGGCTTTCGTGACGTGACGGGCGGTGTGTACAAGGCCCGGGAACATATTCACCGCGGTACTGCTGACCCGCGGTTACTAGCGACTCCGCCTTCACGTGGGCGAGTTGCAGCCCACGATCTGAACTGAGACCGGGTTTGGGGGATTGGCTCCGCCTCGCGGCTTGGCTACCCTCTGTCCCGGCCATTGTAGCGTGCGTGTAGCCCAAGGCGTAAGGGCCATGCTGACTTGACGTCATCCCCACCTTCCTCCGGTTTGCGACCGGCAGTCCCGCCAGATTCTTCAACTGGCAGCGGGGGTTGCGCTCGTTGCGGGACTTAACCCAACACCTCACGGCACGAGCTGACGACAGCCATGCAGCACCTGTGCGACACCCTCAAGGGACGCCCCGTTTCCGGGGCCTGCAGTCGCATGTCAAGCCTTGGTAAGGTTCTGCGCGTTGCGTCGAATTAAACCGCACGCTCCGCCGCTTGTGCGGGCCCCCGTCAATTCCTTTGAGTTTTAGCCTTGCGGCCGTACTCCCCAGGCGGCAGACTTACCGCGTTGGCTCCGGCACGGAAGGGGTCAAGTCCCCCCACGCCTAGTCTGCATCGTTTACTGCGTGGACTACCGGGGTATCTAATCCCGTTCGCTCCCCACGCCTTCGCGCCTCAGCGTCAGTGATGGCCCAGCTGGCCGCCTTCGCCACGGGTGTTCCGCCTGATCTCTACGCATTTCACCACTACACCAGGCATTCCACCAGCCCCTGCCACCCTCAAGCTCCACAGTCACCGACGACCCTCTCCGGTTGAGCCGGAGGCTTTCACGCCAGTCTTATGAAGCCGCCTGCGCGCGCTTTACGCCCAGTAACTCCGGACAACGCTCGGACCCTACGTATTACCGCGGCTGCTGGCACGTAGTTAGCCGGTCCTTCTTCCTCGGGTACCGTCAGTCTTTCGTCCCCAAGAAAAGAGGTTTACACCCCGAAGGGCTTCCTCCCCCACGCGGCGTTGCTCCGTCAGGCTTTCGCCCATTGCGGAAGATTCCTTGCTGCTGCCTCCCGTAGGAGTCGGGGCCGTCTCTCAGTCCCCGTGTGGCTGGCCGTCCTCTCAGACCAGCTACCGATCATCGGCACGGTGGGCCGTTACCCCGCCGTCTACCTAATCGGCCGCAGGACCCTCCCAAGGCGCCTCGCGGCTTTCCTCGACCCGCCTGCGCGAGCCGATCTCATGCGGGATTGCCCGCCGTTTCCGACGGATATCCCCCACCTCGGGGCAGGTTCCCCACGTGTTACGCACCCGTCCGCCACGTGACTGCCCGAAGGCAGCCCGTCCGACTTGCATGCATTAGGCACGCCGCCAGCGTTGATCCTGAGCCAGGATCAAACTCTCCACCATTGGATTCCCGGTTCACGGGAACCAAGTGCTTGTGTGTGCACGCGTTCGCATGCTGTATCGGCGCCGGATTGCTCCAGCACTCGATCCAGTGCAATTGCTCCGTCTTCAGCGCGCGTTCCTCATCGGAACCTGGCGGAACGGCCATAGGCCGAACCATTCCTCCGCGCACACTTGTAAAGGTGCTCCCCCACGTCCCGCGCTTCCCGGGGCCGCCGTCTCCGGCGATCCGCGTCTGCGCCCGAACTCCTCGGGGGTGCCTCTCATCGAGGGACACGCAGTCTAGCACAGGGCCAACGCGTCGTCAACCCTTTGCTCCCGCTCCAGTCAAACCGTTTCACCGGTCAGGCCGGGCGAGACAGCGTTTTGCTCGCTCGAAGCCTGCGGAGTATGCGCCCCGCGGGGCGCGGTGTCAAGGCGTAGGCCAGTCATCGGGCCGCCCGGCATCCAACCAGCCACTCACGGAGACCAGAAATTCCTCGTCATCACAAGCAAACAGAGCAATGTGACGGAGTCCTCGTAATACCCCTCCTCGGCCTCCCGCACGGCGTCGTAGATCGCCCGCAGCCAGGCGGCGCCCTCGGGGTCCGCCATGGCCGCCACCCCGAACGGGGCGGCAAAGAACGAGGAGAAGTAGTTCGACCCGTCGAGCGGCGTCCCGTCGAGGTTGTAACCGGATCGTAACGCCGCCGCGACCCCGGCGGTCGACGTCCGCGACCACGCTGCCAACCGCCGAGCCTGCTCCCGGGACACGCCATCGCTGGAGGTCAGCGCATCGACCCCGATCCGCCACGGATCGCGCCCCGCGTTGTAGTTGTACGCGCCGTCGGTGTCGCCTTCGAGGAAGTCCGGAGAGGCTGGCCGGGGCCGCCGGTCCGCCCCGCCCTCCGGTTGCGCGAAGTCTGGCAGCAATCCGGTCTGCGGCGCGTAGACCGTTTGCAGCCGCTCGATGCCGGCCTGCGACTTCGTCACCACCGCGGACCACACCGGGCGGCCGGCGGCGGCAAACGCCCGAAAATGGCCGGGCATCACATCCGAGGTGCGGAAGCACCACTGGTCAAAGTCGCCGGACCCGGCAGGGTCCACCCAGTCGCCGAGCATCGGCAACCGGCTCTCCGGTCCGACCGCCGACTGCTCGATCCCGGCAATCAGCCGGTTGAACGCGGCGCGGTAGTCGATCGCGCCCCCGTTTCCCCACTGCCGCTCGGCCAGCAGCAGGGCGTACGCCATGTCCGCGTCCCCGTCGAATGCGCTGGAGCAACCGTCCAGCGCAGCGCCGGCGGCGTCGACCTTCCAGGTCATCAGA